>CANJJY010000418.1 GCA_947474445.1 Oligoflexaceae bacterium | reverse complement strand
CAAGGGCTACGCTCAAGGTCTCAGCAAGCAGTGTGAGTTTGGAGGAATGAGCCGCCTCTTGCGAGGGAATGAGCGAGGGATGACAGCAGGCCTGGCGCATGCGCAGGAGAGCTTCCAGAATCTCGAAGACTGAGCCGCCGGCCTGTAATTTATCGACTAAGTCTTGGCGTGAAGCCGCGTAGATCGCTTCGTAGAGTTTGCGTTCCTCGGGCCAGAGTTCGGTGTAGAGAACCTTTTCGATCCGCGGTGGAAGTTCAGGGGCCACATCCTGCTTGAGTCGGCGCAAGATAAAGGGTCGGAGCATGGCGCGCAGGCGATCGGCGACAGCTTGCTGGCCATCTTCGATCGGTCGACTCCAGCGTTCGCGAAAATCCTTGCGTCCGCCGAGCAGGCCAGGATTCAAAAAGGCAAAGATGCTCCAGAGGTCATCGAGTCGATTCTCCACCGGCGTCCCCGAGAGAGCGATGCGGGTCTCGGCTTTGAGCTGCTGCGCAGCCTGAGCGATTTTGCTCTCTGGGTTTTTGATCATCTGCGCCTCATCGAGGACGACGAGCGACCAGGTCCGGCTTTCGAATAAGTCTTGATCCTGCCTGAGGAGGCCGTAGCTGCTGACGATAATGTCCGCATCGGCATCGTAACGTCGTTGACTGCCGTGATAGAGACAGACTTTGAGATCGGGACGAAAGCGCTTCAATTCCTTTTGCCAGTTTGGCAAGACGCTGGTCGGCGCGATGATGAGACTGCCAGGACTCAAGACTGCGATGGTCTGCACAGTCTTGCCGAGACCCATATCATCGGCGAGCAGAGCACCGAGCTTGAGAGTCTGCATGTGTTGAAGCCAGGCTACACCCTTGCTTTGATAGGTTCGGAGCGTGGCTTGAAAATCCGCTGGCAGCTCGGGTGCGAGCGTCTCCCAATCGAGCGTCTTGAGACGCCCGAACGCCCGGAGGTCAGCCGGTGCTTCCAGTCCCATGTCCTCGAAGAGCTGCAAGGCTAAAGGCTGTGCGGCGCGTGGCAGACCCTCGCGACCCTCTTGAGCAGCCAAGAGATCGGCGAGAATTCTTCCATACCTTTGCATGAAATCGGCGGGTATCTGCGCCCAGCCACCCTCGAGGAGAGGAACCAGACTCTGGCCTTGGCTCCAAGCCTCGAGCAAGGCGGCATGTGAAGCATGCCGCGCTTGATTCTCGAGCGGGAGTCCTTCTTCTGTCGTCGATCCTCCAGCGGCAGAGAGCTCCCAGCTCACGGCGAGGCACCCGTCCTGCCAGCTCAGAGCGGGAGTGAGGCCCTCGTAGACTTTAAATTCTGAAAGTCCGACGCCGGTGCGCGCGCCCGTCCATCGATTGAATTGCGCGGCGATGCGCACGGCCTCTTCAGGCGCGTAATAGTGCGCGTGATGCAGCTCGAGACCCCACTGCCGCCAGAGTTCGTCGCGCAGGCGTCGCTCACCATCGTGATCGCGGATCGGCACGAGTTTGCCCGTCGGTCGAAACACGCCTTCGCTGATGCGCGCGATGGGAGGGTTGCCGTAGACGATGCCCGAGCGAACCAGCAGGCCGGGTCCTTGCCTTTCGAAGTGGAGTTCTATGGCAGCATCCGCCGCGACAAAAGTCGGGAGATTGTGCGCACGATTTTCGATTTTAAAACGTTTTTCCCAGGCGGGCAGCTTTTCGCTCGCAAAGCGTTCAATATCGCGGAGAGGAATGATCTTGCCCTGTCTGAGGAGTTCGAGATCTTCCGCCGCGTGGGCGAGATCTGCTTGCGGATGCAGACCCTCTTCGCTGAGGACGGCTCCGTTGTGAAACGTCTCGCGGATGCGACCATCGCGCCGGCCGACGACATGAATGCCCAGGCCCTCGTCGCGAATCAACACGGTGAGGCCCAGCGCTTCCTTTTGAATCGTGCAGGGCTGATCGTCGAGAGTGACGGTGACGTCGGTGAGAAGCGGCAGAAGACGCATCATCGTCGAGGCCTTGAGACGTCCGCGTCGATCGCCGGCGAGAGCTGATTCGATCGCGGTGTCGACGCGGGTCGGTGCGAGAGTGTAAGCGCCCCATTGACCCTTGGGCAAAGAGTTCAGTGGTACATTGAGAACTTCACGTCCCGCTTCATGGACGACGAGGCGTTCGAATTCGAGAAAACCTTGGTGCCGCCTGAGAGAGTATACGAGGTCAGCGCGGGCGATCTTAGCCTGCGGGAGCACCGTGCCTTGTTCCTGAGCGCGCCTGAGGGCGATGATCGCTGCGGCCACGTGGTGACAGGGATCGACCTTGCAGCCGCAATCGCGCGTCCAATCACTCTCCTGGGTTAAAAATGTGATGACGACACTCAATCCTTTGGTCTTATCGAAGACGCGCAGAACAACTTCACCCTCGCTCTGCCTATCGCCCGTGACGGTATCCTGTCGCGCGAGTTCTACGCCGCGTGACCAAACTTCTTTGGTCGCATTTTCACGCACGATGTCAAACAATTCTTCCAAATAAAATTCCTCCTCAGTAGCCCCGCTTGGAAGAGAACAAATTTTTCTGCTATGATCGTCAAAGATCTATTTCTGACTTTCTCTCCGATGCTTTGACGCTTGACCAGCTGACATGCGGAGATCTCAACTGAGCTTTAGAGGAGATGCCTATGTTGCATTCCCCCGCCTTGCTGACGATCGGACTTGATGCGGACACTCTGGCCAAGCTCGAGGCGGCGGCCGCGCTGGAGCTGCTGAGTCTCGAAGATTATATCCGCGATCTATTCGCCCGGCACCTCCGGAGCGATGATAAAGACAAGTCGGTGCGCAAGGTAAAAGGTGCACGGGCCGCTCAAAGAAGCGCTGTCCCGCGTGCACCGCTTGACGCCTTTCTTCCTGACGGCGTCGATCCCTTTCTCCGCGATGAAGCAGCTCAGGCGCTGGCTCAATTTGAACAGATGCAGACCCGGCTTCGCTTTGCTGGGAGTGCGGCCGTCCCTTGTCCCGAGGCTCCTGCCTCCTCTGACGAACGCCCCTGAGAAATCTGTCCAAAATGCTATTGTGATCGATACTCACAAGACGCGCGTGCCGGACAGGGAAAACTCACGCTTGGATTGTCAGTGGCATACAGCTGTTCAAGTCCGTTGAAATGTATGACTGGTCCAAAATCTTGTATTTGGTTGTCCGAAACGTCCAAAATCCGCAGATTCTTTAATTTCTTCAAAACCGCGATATCGCGAATCGCATTGCGCTGCAGATTCAGCTGCTCAAGATTCACAGCGTCGGCCAGCGGCGTAATGTCGCCGAGACCACAGTTGTTGATGATCAATTGCTTCAGACCAACCAACTTACTCCACGGTATCGCACTGAGGTCGAGGTCACCACTCTCGCTCGAGAGGACCAGGGTTTCCAGACCCGTGAGGCTGTCCCAGGGGATTTCCTTGAGATAGGCTGCTTGCCCGTTCGCCAGAAGGTTCAGGACCCGCAATCGAGGGAGATACTCGAGAAAAGCCAGATTCCAGGGAATTCGCCTTTTCGTCGCAAAATCATAGTTGGTGTTGAGGGTAAGCTTTTCGAGGCCGGTCAATTGTTTGAGCGGGGACGTATCCTGAATGCGATGATCGCTCAATTCCAGAGTTTTCAAATTACGCAAGAGGGCCAGTGGTCTCAAATCGGTGATCTGCTGAT
>CANJJY010000417.1 GCA_947474445.1 Oligoflexaceae bacterium | reverse complement strand
CGTCGCTCAAGAGGTCTGTGTCGCGGATGCTCCACGTCTCCGTCTCTCCCCCAAAAAGACCTGTGGGTACACCCAGGCTAAGTATCAGGACGAAGTGCCTCCCGATCAACTGCCTAAGAAATAAACCGCCATTCCCCCATTTCTTCTCTCGCTAAGAATTTAGAAAATTCGCGGGTAAATCACTTACCTTGCGGCGGGAGTAGAAACTCACTTAAATAATAGTCTACAATTAACAGAGACCCGTCGGTCTCAGCCCCGATACCAACCTATTCTTTTCCTGACAAGGTCACCTGAGTGAATCAGTTTCCGCGCCCTCTTCGTGCCAGTTTCTGGGATGTTGCGTTCTATAGTCTTATGGTGGGATTAGGAGAGACCTATATCACCGCTTTCGCGCTCGCCCTGGGGTTCAGCGAACAAAACTCAGGGATGATGGCGACTTTTCCCATTTTGATCGCTTCTTTCGTTCAAATCTGGGCGGGTACAGGCGTACGCTGGCTCGGTTCGCAACGGCGTTGGGTTTTGCTCTGTGCCTGCGGGCAAGCGCTCGCTCTGCTCGGCCTGTCGGTGATTGGCTTCATCCATCCGGCTTATAGCGAACAACTCGTCGCTATTCTCTTTGTCTGTGTGACGATTTACTGGTCGAGTGCCCTCTCCGCCTCGCCGAGTTGGAATTCTTGGATCGCTTCGATCGTCCCCGATCCCCTGCGGACTCCCTTTTTTGCGATACGCGCGCGTATCGCTCAGTTTTGTACTGTGCTCGGACTCGTGACCACTGGCTTCTGGCTGCAACAGATCCATGACAACGCAAATCGCTCTCTCGTCTTTGGGATGGTTTTTGCGGTCAGCGGCATGTGTCGCCTCATCTCAGCCTATTTTCTGTCGCGGCATCCCGACACCATTTGCGAATTCAAAATGAGAGGTCTGCATCGGATTTTTGGAAGGGACGGCTTTGCCTGGCTCTGTGAACGCCGCACGGGAGTCATCGTGCTTTTCATGCTGAGCACCCATTTTGCTGTTCATATCTCGGGACCTTATTTCAATGCTTACATGCTGCGTCATCTTAAGCTCGATTATTTCGATTATATGATCCTGATCTCGGCGTCTTTTGTGGCGAGAGTTCTGACCGGTGGTTGGCTCCAGCGTTTTGCTATCCATTACGGCGCAACTTCTCTCACGCACGTCGGGTCTTTTCTCGTTATTTTCACGCCGGTCCTTTGGGTTTTTTCTGACGCCTTTGCCTACATGTTTCTCCTTCAAATCTTTACCGGTATCGCCTGGGGTTGCCACGAACTTGGCGTGACCCTCATGCTGATGGAAAAGCAAAGTCATGATGAGCGCGCGCGCCTTTTGACTCTGACCAATCTCCTCAACTCCAGCGCAATGTTCTTAGGCTCAAGTTTTGGCTACTGGTTGCTGGCTCATGAAGTGCTCGAAGCTCAGCACTACTATCGCATTTTTACTGTTTCGACCGTCTTGCGGACCTTACCTTTCCTCGTCCTGACGATCCTCGGCGACAGTCGGCTGCGCCCCACTCAATGGATCCGTCAGCTCTTCTATGGCGGACGTCGCATTTTCCGCTCTTCCTGAGTTAGAGTGACACTGATGCGACCGATGAGCCGCCTGCCTGGCAAAGCCGAAAACACGCAGACAAACCCCCTTCGCTGCACCTTGAGTTAGCGCCTTGACACACCCCCTGCGCGATGGAATAAGGATTCCTCAAGACAAAGGGGGATTCCAGGTGCAAAGGCGAGTAGCTTTCACAGCGAGCTCTTCGCAGGCGAGTGTAAGCGCAAGTGCCAGCGAGTTCGGCGAAGTACGTCTGTCCTCAAGCCCTCGTTCGCATCTGATCTGGACTTTTCCTGTTCCCTATCAAACTTTGAGTTGGGCCATCGTAGGCGGGGGCTGGCGCCTCGCACCTGCCGTCGCGTGGCTCGAAGTCCATCCCAGCGAATTGCCTCCCGCCGTATGTCCTCTCGCCTTTCTGCAGCAAAGTCTCACGGAACTCGCTTGTCCCGAAGCGGTCGGACTGATGACGAGCGCGCGCGTGGCCCTTTATGAACAAGAAACAAGAGCTGTCGGCGCGGTGAAAGCTCAGGTGCTCGTCACCGTCGGACTGGGAAACGCCCTGCGAGCCGGTGACCCCATCGCCGGGCCACAGAAATTGGGAACGATCAACATCAGCTGCTGTTTGAATCAAAGACTCAGTTTTGCGGCTGCGCTGGAAGCCCTGACCATCGTAACGGAAGCTAAGACCGCGGCCCTCTATGATCGAAGGATCATGAGCCGCATGAGTCGAAACTATGCGACGGGGACCGGCACCGATTGTCATCTGCTGGCTTTTCCTCCTGAAGGAGATGAGTTCATTTATTCCGGGAAACATACGGCTGTTGGCAGTGCCATCGGTGCCGCTGTCTATACGGCCCTTACGCGCGGCATCGATGGCTGGCGGCGGCGTTTTCCTGATCATCCAGCCCTCGGAGGCCTCGCCCTATGACGCGGAGTTCTTTGCATCTCATCACCGGAGGAGCCCGATCGGGAAAGAGCCGGAACGCCCACCTCCTGGCCCTTAAACTGGGGGTCAATCGCATCTTTGTCGCAACGGCCCAGGCTTACGATGGCGAGATGCAGCAGCGGATCGAACTGCATCAAAGCGAACGTGGTGACGCCTACCGCACGATAGAAGCTAGTCGCGATCTACCTGGCTCTCTTTCTCTTCTCGAAGACAGGGTCGACGTGATCCTGATCGACTGTCTGACACTTTGGATAAGTAATCTCTTGTTCGAAGATCTCAATGACGCTGAAATTACGAAACGGATACTCTCGGGCTTGGACATCGCGCGACAAAAAGCTAGCCATGTAATCTTGGTCAGTAACGAAGTGGGCTTTGGCATCGTCCCCGAGAATGCTCTGGCGCGGCGCTTTCGCGATTTGAACGGTCGCTTGCAACAATTGATCGCTGCTTCGGCCGATACCCTTTATCTTGCCTGCATGGGACGCGTCCTGCCCTTGCATCACCTTGGCCTTTCATTCGAGGAGTCGCTCTGATGGATCTGTCGCTGTTTCTCCTGCTCTGCGCTTGGCTGGTCGATGTCGCCTGGGGTGAATATCCGAACCGCATGCATCCTGTGGTCTGGATGGGTGCCGTCATCACCCGCTTTCAATCTTTTTGGCTTGGTCGTTCACCCACCGTCGAGAAAATCGGAGGCATTTGCCTTCTCCTCGTCGTCACCCTAGGATTCGGTGCCTTGGCCACCGCGAGCCTTTATTTCCTTCGTTCGTGGCCTTGGATCCATTTCATCCTCGCCATCTTCTGGCTCAAGAGCAGCTTCGCCTTGCGAGCTCTCGGGGAAGCTGCCACCCACGTGCGGCGCCTCTTGGATCAGAATGCGCTCGACATGGCGCGCGAAAAACTAAATGCTTTGTGCAGCCGCGATGCGCGTGAACTTGATCGTGAGCAGTTGGCTGAAGCGAGCATCAGTTCGCTGGCTGAAAATCTCTCTGACAGTGTCATCGCCCCCCTCTTTTACTTTGCTATTGGAGGCGTGCCCGCCGCCGTGATGTATCGGGCCGTGAATACCCTCGATGCGATGGTTGGCTACAAAAATCATTTCAAGCATTTCGGTTGGGCATCGGCGCGTTTCGATGATCT
>CANJJY010000416.1 GCA_947474445.1 Oligoflexaceae bacterium | reverse complement strand
CTATAATCTAGATTTCAAAAAATTTCTGAATAACTTACGCCGTTCGGTGCAAGCCGAAGATCTTGATCGAGCTGTGAGTATTTGCAAAAACGCGTCCTATACTTCATTACCTGCTATTGGATTAAAGGCTCTTGAAGCGGTCGAGCGAGACCCTTCCAGCGTTCGCGGGACGATTGAAGAAGAAACCATCGATTTCCTTCCCCGCTTGGAATCTCGCATCAGCATCCTTCCCGCGCTTTCGACCCTCATCCTCCTCATTGGAGTCCTTGGTACGATAGACGGACTTTGGGCTGCCTTCGATTCGATCGAAATTCTCGATACTTCCGAAAAACAAGCTCGTTTGGCCAATGGGATCGCGGGCTCGCTCAATCCGACTACAATGGGTCTTTTGATGAGTATGCTCTTCTTAACTGGCCACCAGATGCTGCGCGGACTTTCCATCCGATTGACTGAACGCGTGCACTACGGAGTTTCTGTCCTTATCAATCTGCTTGCTCCACAGGAGACCGCGACCTACATTACGGCACCGATGTCCGAAGCCGCTCCCGCTCCCGTCAGTGAAAGCAAGCGTGAATCCGCACCAGCCGAATCCAAGACCGAGGAAGAAGATGACAGCTTCGACGACGCTTCTGTTGAAGATATCAAGGACGAAGAAGAGATTATCTAGTAACACTTGGTATCTACCCATCATCATCGTAGCGTCGGCGGGTTTAATGATTTACCTGTCTTACACCTTGCGCGCCATTTCAATGGCTGGGCGTTATGCTCTGATAGAAGCCGAAATTCCAGTCTTACCTATGCCACCTTCCGATGATACTCTCTCGCATTTTCAGGAAAAACCTGCCGCCACTATCGATGCGCGCATACCACTTGTTTTACTGACGCGAGATGCCTTTATTTTTGGAACGGCCCAAGCATTTGCGATTGATCTGACCAATGTCCGTAGCAAATTCTACGTCCCCCACGTCGAGGGTGCGCCCAACCTGCCCCGTCTCGCCTTTGAAATGACCAAATGGATGGACATGGAAGGACTCGACAAAGGCCCGAAAGTTTTGTTGTTTGTTCCTACGGAAGAAATTCCCATGCCGATCATCATTCAGTGCATGGCAGCGCTCAAGGATACTGGGCTGTTTGAAAAAGTCGTCCTTGGCGGGGGCTTGATATGAACCGAAATGCTTCGCAGCGTTGGGTCGATGCACTTAACGCGCTCAAAGAGCGATTGAATGAGCCTATACTCTGGTTTCCCTACCCTGCCCTCGTTGCGTTTGGACTTGTAATTATTCTTCGGGGACACCTTTTAACTGGCATGAACCCACGTCTTGGAGCACGCGTTGATGTCATTCAATATAGCGGACAGCACCTTCAGGACGGCGGGATCTGGCTTGGCATCTATCCAGAGAATAATCAGGTCGTCGTGGTAAGCTCAGATCGTCGACGTTTTTCTTGGCCGATTCAATCGCAAAACCTTGCCGAACTCGAACCGCTTATTAAATATTTGAAAGAGCGTGTTCAAAAAGAGGCTTATTCGACCGCGATCAAAATGGAGAGCAGTCTCACGCGATCAACCGCTGTACTAGCCGTAGACCAAAAGCTCAAATATATCCATCTTCGTCCCGTGATCTATGCATTAGCTGAAGCTAGAATCGCAAAATATGGTTTCGAAACGCGTTTGATCAAACCAGGAGTTGTCCACTGAAACTGCCTTGGACAAAAAAATCGCGCCGACCGCTCGATGTCATCAAAGTTTTTGTCGAGGTTCACCAAAACGGCGAGCTCTTGTCGAAGACGTCGCGACCTTTTCATAAACGTGGCCAGATCGTTTTAACGTCTGATCCCGAAGGCGAACTGTCAGCACCATTTTACCCTCTGCCGACCAGTATCCGCATTCTACAGATCACTCAACGTGGTGTCGAAGTCGATTTAGACCCGAATTGGGAAGGGTTCACGACTTGTGAAGGTAAAATTGAAGACATTAACTCGAATCGCAAATCAGCCTACACTCACATCATGAAAAAAGGCGATTACGGAAGTATCGCCTACAACGATTTACGCGTTTTGATTCGCATCGGAAAAGAGCGACAGACGCAGAGGCAGATGATCGGACACAGTAAAGAGTACCGCGGTCAATTCCTTGAATTTTGGCTTGGGGATCGTCGAGATTTCAAGTTTCTCGTCTTCGGTTCTCTTGCTTCAGCATGGGTGATTGGTAGCTTTGTGATGGGACTCCTTAAGCATCCCGACGACCGACCTCAATCCTTTATTGAATTGCGCAATGAATACACTTTGCCCTTTATTCACCCCCAGCATCTGACCCATGCCCCCGAAAGCCTTCAGCTTCGCTACGATCGGCAAACCCCCCTGCATTCTGTGCTTAATTTTGCACATGAATTGACTAATACTCTCTTGGATTTACAGCCGCCTTCGAACGAAAAAGAAAGCGTTAGCAAAACGCCCATTTTCGCGGAAACGAAGCTTCGCTACCAGAGGCTCTATGCTCGGCAAAAGCAAGATCTCGAAGCTTTGGCTCAAAAGCGATTGGACATCGAAAGGCGGATTCTTAGTGACCAAAGAAACGCCTTGATTGCGATTCCTTCTATAAAAGGCGAGACCTTCGCAGGAAGCCTCCTCAGACTCGAAGACAAGCTCAGTATCTGGTATTTGAATACCAATAAGGCCCTGCAATATCGCCGCGAAATGAGCGAATCTTTTCGACAAGATGCGCTCTACAGTTACACTGAGTACAAAGAGCCTGGCCGGGTCAAGCGGGGTGACTACGAGGCGGGCTCGAATCCAAAAGACGAATCATTTTTGTATAAAGATGCATCTGATCTCGCCCTCTTAGCGGATCAGCATCGAAAGCAAATCGTTAAATTCCGTGAACCAGCAACGGCTCTGTCTGTCGAAAACTCTAGCCCTCTTGCCCTGCCTCTCGACAATCAGTTTTCGAGCACAGCGAAGCCAGAGAATTTTGCCGCATTTAATCTAAAACTAGGTCTTATCCAAGCATCTCTCTTCAATCCTGATAAGCCTAAGATCATTCGAGAACCCCTCATAGGAACTCTCGATCCACAGCTCGTTCAAGCGACGATAGATCGCTATCGCTTTGAATTGCAGCTCTGCTACGAATTAGCTTTGAGGCGGAACCAGGAAGCTCAAGGTTCCATGCAGTGGCAGTGGCACATTGACACACAGGGTCAAGTTTTTGATATTGAACTCGTGCAAACGAGCATAAGCGATTCGAAAATGGCCGATTGCGTTCGAAACAAAATCGCCTCTTGGAAATGGCCTAAACCGCAAAAGGGCAGCATTCAAATTAGCTTTCCCTTTCACTTCAATCCTTCAAAAGGATAGTAATATTCAATAAAGTTGGGTATAAATTCAAAGTCTTCACGATGGCCAAGTCGCCTTAACGGATCGAATTATACATGAACTCAACGTCTCTTTCGGCAAAATCACGCCAATTCCCTGATCGCATCTTTATCCTTCCCGTAGGTGGCTGCGGTGAATTTGGTATGAACTTAACCGTTTATGCTTATCGAGGTCGATCTTACATTGTCGACTGCGGGCTCGCATTTGCGGAACCATTTGAAATTGGCATCGACGCTCATATCCCCTCTCCTGATCTGCTCGAAGAAATTCTTGGCGAACCGCCTGCGGCTT
>CANJJY010000415.1 GCA_947474445.1 Oligoflexaceae bacterium | reverse complement strand
GGCTCCGAAGATCTCTCGAAGAAAGCCCTTATCACCGAAGACCTCAGAGGCAAGTCTCTGAGCGATGCCGAGGCTCTCGCGTTGGATTTTGATTTGAGTCAACTGCGTTTGCTCGCCATCGATGATGATCCGGCCACCTGTAAGCTCCTCTATTTTTTATTCTCGCAGATATTTCAGGAGGTGAAAACGGCGACTTCGGCTGAAGAGGCGATGCGATTAATCACGCACTGGCGCCCTGATTTTATTCTCTGCGATATCGCGATGCCGGGTGAGGACGGGCTGTCTTTTATCAAGCGGGCTCGCGCCTATGCCGCTCTTTCGAATTGGAAAGTTCATACCGCAGCTCTGTCGGCCAATGCCGACGAATTCATGGTGCAGCAGGCGCTCGAAGTTGGCTTTGAAGCTTTTATCACCAAGCCCGTTGACCCAGCCCATATCCTGGGTGTCGTGAAGCGCTTATGCGCCGACAGCATACCTTGGACCATGCCTCCCGCTTCGCGAGAGTGGTTCGGCACGCGCGAAGTGCGCAGTCTCCCGCATTAAACAGCATCGGGGTAGGTGAGAATAATCGGTTCCCCTCGTGTGATGACCATGGTGTGTTCGTATTGAGCCGCTAGGTAGGGTTCAGGTGTTAGCAATGTCCAGCCATCGTCTGCAGTCTCTACTTCGCGCGCACCATTCGACAGAAAAGGTTCGATGGTGATCACCATGTTCTCGTGCAGACGCCGCCGATCGCGGCCATCGAAATAAGGGGGAATAAAGCGCGGTTCCTCATGTAAAGCGCGCCCGACGCCATGACTGCCTAGATTTCTGATGACGCTCAGGCTATGGCGCGCCGCCACCTTTTCAATAGCGCGTCCGATGACGTGCAGATTTTCTCCTGATCTCACTTGCTTCATCGCCGTCTCGAGGGCTTCGCGCGTCGCCTGACAGATCTGCGTTTTCAGGGGACTTGCCGGCGGTACGATAAAGCTACTGCCCGTATCGGCAAAGAAGCCATCTAGCTCGGCGGAAACATCGATATTGACGAGATCTCCAGCCATGAGTTTCTGCTCACCGGGAATGCCGTGCGCGACCGCGCGATTCACGCTGATACAGGTGGTGCCAGGGAAATTATAGACGAGACGCGGTGCCGAACGCGCGCCGTGAAGATCAAGAAAACGGGTGGCACACGCATCGAGCTCACGGGTGCTCATGCCCGGTTCCAGAGTCTGAGCCATATGCTGCAAACAGTTTGCGACGATTTTTCCGATCTTTCGGAGAGCCTCGAGTTGGGCCTCGGTTTCCAGGGTCATGTCCTATCCTTTTTGAGGATGCTTATAAAGTAAGGGAATTGTGCTGCCAGTTAGTTTGCCGATTGTAACATAGCCGCCCGCGGCGCGCCCGCTCTCGGTACAATTGGATTGATCGACCGCTGCATTTCATGCAGACTGCCTTCTTGTACAGCCATCGCTAGAACGGCTTTTTTCAAGAGGACGATGTATGGTCGAGTCGATCTTATCTCCGTTTGACGCCTTTATTCTCGGTATCGTCGAAGGGATCACGGAGTATCTTCCCGTGTCGTCGACAGGTCACCTCGTCCTCGCCTCGGAGCTGCTCGGTTTGCGTGATGCCGGAAGTCGCAGCGCCGATCAAGTCGCGGCGATCCAGGCCTTTGAAATCGTCATCCAGTCAGGCGCTATCCTCGCCGTACTCTTTCTCTACCATAAACGGGTCCTCGAGATCATCGCCGGACTGCTCGGTCGCTCGGAAAACGGTCGCCGCCTGGCGATCAATATCGCGACAGCGACGGCGCCCGCCCTGGTTTTTGGATTTCTGCTGAAAGGTTTGATTAGTCAATATCTACAGTTCTCAGGTCCGGTTCTGATAGCGCTGGCGGTCGGTGGAGTGGCGATGATCCTCTTTGAAAGGCGGCAGCCCGCGGCGGCATCGACGCTGCAGCTCCATGAACTGACGCCAGGCCAAGCTATACGCATCGGTCTTTTGCAATGCCTCGCTCTTTGGCCAGGGACCTCGCGTTCGATGGTCACCATCCTCGGAGGCAAATGGGTCGGATTGAGTGGCCCTCGCGCGGCCGAATTTTCTTTTCTGGTCGGCTTGCCCACGCTGACGCTGGCGACCGCCTATAAAGGGCTCAAGGACCATCACCTGCTCGCAACCTATATCGGTCCCACGGCGATGGTCATCGGTCTACTTACCGCCACTGTCTCCGCTGGACTGGCCGTGAAGTGGCTCGTCGCCTTCCTCAATCGGCGAGGTCTGGCGCTGTTTGGATGGTATCGCATCGCCCTTGCCGCTATAATGCTCTCGTTGCTGGGCTTTCATGGCTGAACGGCAGCATCCCTTACTCAGGAGTATGCATGTTCACCTGTCAAGAAGCCTCACCCGAAGACAAAGCGATAGCCTTTGAGCAGGTTCACGTCGCCTGGCCGCACGCGGCTGATCGCTCGGAGCACCTCAAACTGCGCCTCGCCTCGCCGCAGCACCAGAGGGCTGCGTGGTTCGTCGGTAAACTCGACGGCGAGGTGGTGACCAGTCTCGGGGCTTACCCCTACCAACTCTTTGGTCCCGACGAACATCGTTCGGCCCGCGTATTCGGTGCGGTTTTTACGCCACCGGCCGCCCGTGGACATGCTCATGCAAAGCACCTGCTCAAATGGGTGATGCAGTACTACCAGGAGCGCGGGGTCCAGGATTTTGCGCTATTTTCCGATATCGGCCTCGCTTATTACCAGGATCTTGGTTTTGTGGCTTTACCGAGCTACGAATGGGAATTGGCTGTTCCTGCCGATATTCGCCCTGAAGGAGTGCCAGCTCCCGTATCTGTGCCTCTGACCCTCACTCGGCCTGGCGCGATGGCTTGTGCTTATGGCTTTGAACGCGCGAGTGCCGACGATGCTTGGATTCAAGGGAAGCAGGCCTCGGTGGGCGCGAAACCACCTCAACTCAGGCTGGCGCGATGGGGCGATCACCATTGGCTTCTCAGTCGCCTCGAGGGCGAACGCTACCTCCTGCTCGAGAGCAATCTCTCGCAAGAAGCTCCCGATTGGACCTTGTTTAAAAAGATCGTTCAGCTCGATGCCGCGGCCGCCGGATGCCTTTATGTTCAAGGTTGGTGGACGGCGGCAGCGCCCCGGCCGGATCCTATGCAGCTGGAAATTTTACCGCGTGAAAAAGAAGTTTTGATGTGGACGTCAAAGAGGGGGAAAATCGATGCCTGGTATGAGCCTATCGCCAGGCATGGGTTTCGCGTGTTTGTCAGTGAGCATGTATAGCAGCGACGCTCGTCACTTGGGGCATCTTCACGCTGGTCGCCTTTGATGCTTGGCAGGCCGGAGAGAGAAAACTCAGGGCTAAAAGAACTCCCGTTGCAAATCCTCTGCGGCATTCACTATCGTGTCCTATCTGCAAGGCTTTGTGGCTCAGTTTTCTTATAGACGGCACGTTGAGCTTCTCCTCTCCATTCTGGTGCCTGACTTCGGCTGCGGACCCTTTGGTCCGAGGCCTTCAGGCTTCCTCTTCGCTTCTTATACCCTGTCGGCAGAAGCCGATTCAAACTCGAATCATGTTGAATTTTTTCTCTACCCCTGGTCAGGGTTCAATTTAGGTCCCAATAATAAAAGCAAAAAAAGCCCAATCCGGGCTTTTTTCGGCGAGGGCTCAAGTTTTTTTATG
>CANJJY010000414.1 GCA_947474445.1 Oligoflexaceae bacterium | reverse complement strand
TATGAAGGAAATTGCTCCTCACCTCATTACGAGGAAGGTTCGAAACAAAGAATATTTGAAATATGTCTCAAACGAGAGAACCGGGTTAAATTGCCTCAAAAGACCGACCGCGTCAAGAGCAAGCCCTGCTCGGTCGCTTTCTCTGACCCGGGTGACAGCCCTCTCCAGCCATCCGGATCGCTCGAGAGTCGTGTAAAGGAAAGTCCAGATGGATCATAAATCTAAGGTCTTACGCAGTGCTCTGCGCCTCGCGCATCTGCCGCTTCTCGTCTTTGATGGCCAGCGGCGTCTTTTAGAATTCAGCCCCGCTGCCTGTGATCTCTTTCCTCAATTGGCGCCTGGAATAACCCTGGCAGACATCTGGAATGATAGCGATCTCGACGCACTGATGTATGCCTTCACCGTGATGGAGGCCGCACCGGCTCCTTTTACGACCAATCTCTTATGTCGGCAAGCCGGCGTCGAAGAACCGCGGCATTTGAGTTGGAAGGGCGAAGCCCTGCGCGATACCGCGGGTGAGATCGAATACTACAGCCTCGTCGGCACCGATCAAACCTATCAAGAAAAGCTTGAATCCGAGCTAAAGAAATCCTTTCGCCTGATCCGCGATCATAAGATGGCTCTCGACGAATCATCGATCGTCGCGATCACCGACCATGCCGGCAGGATACAATATGTGAACGATACCTTCTGCCGGATATCCGGATATGAGCGTGAAGAATTGATCGGCAAGACTCATCGCGTGGTGAAATCAGAGCATCATGGCCCTGAGTTTTTCAAATCGCTGTGGAGCACGATCTCCGCTGGTCACGTGTGGAAGGGAGAAATTCAAAACAAAACCAAGGATGGCTTGCCTTATTGGGTCGATACGACCATCGTACCCTTCTGCGGAGAAAACGGTCGTCCCTATCAATATGTGGCGATCAGAAACGACATCACCGAAAAAAAGCAGATCCAAGAAAAACTCGAAAGCGAGCGCCTCAGGACGATCTACGCCGAGAAGATGGCGAGCCTCGGCGAACTAGCGGCGGGCATCGCCCACGAGCTCGGCAATCCCGCGGCCAGCATCAACGCCTGGCTCGATGTGATCGAATCACAGCACGAGCGCGACGCCTTGGATCTCGGCGTGTTCATGCAGACCGTTCCCAAGGTCCGTCGTGACGCGAAACGGATCAGAGACATCATCCGCGGTATGCTCGCTTACGCGCGCGATGGTTCGCGCGATCCCTTCCAGAGCGAAACCGCGCAGACGATTCTGCAGCAAGTGATCGATTACTGCGGCTACAAACTCCGCAAATGCGGCGTTCAAATCTCGCTCGAGGTTCCCAACCCCTATCTCAGTTTTGATTGCCGCAGCACAGAAATCTCGCAGATGTTCGTCAACTTCATCTTGAACGCCTGCGATGCGATCGCCGAGCAGGCCGAACGATGGATCGTCATCAAGGCTTTCGAGGTCAACAATTCGATCGTCTTTCACATCATCGACAGTGGCCCCGGCATTGAACCAGAGATCGCCGAAAAAATGTTTCATCCTTTTTTCACGACCAAACCGATCGGCCAAGGCACAGGGCTCGGCCTCAGCATCGTGCGATCCATCGTCGATAATCATGGAGGAACCATGCGACTTGATGCCGAGCATCCAAACACCTGTTTTGTCATCACTTTGCCGCGGCGGCAGACCAGCGAGGACTGAGCGGGCCCGTTTCAAAGAATATGCAGCCGTCCTTCTTTTCATGCACTTTGCTGCGGCGAGGCGTATGCTCAAGTTGAGTCTAGATGAGAAAGGAATTCATTATGCGCATCCTCATGGGAATCAAAGATTTCACTAGTGCGCGGACCATCGTCTCGACCCTCGGGCCCCTCGGCTGGCCGAACGCTGAAATCCGCGTCGTCCACGTTCTGGAAGCCCCCGGCGGATTGGTCGGCAAGATGCTGCTCACAGCCAGCGAGGGTGACTATATCGCGCAGTATCTCCATACGCAGCGGTATATCGGCAACACCCTCTGCGAAAGCGTCTGCAAAGAATTGAACCAGCTCGGCTACAAAGCCGATTATGAAGTCCTCGAGGGGTCTCCGGCTGAACGTCTGCATGAAGCGTCCACGGCTTTCGCCGCTGACTTGATCGCTCTTTATCTGCCCCATCAGAGCGCCTGGGACGCTTGGTTTTCCGCGCGCGTCGCGCGGCGGCTCTTGCTGGACGCCAACACCAGTTTGTTGATCTGTCGCCCCGAAGTTGAAGGCGCTCCCGTGACTCACGCCGTATTCGCCAGCGATCACTCGCCCTACGCCGACCGCTGCGCTCTCCGTTTGCTCGCCTTGGCCCCGCGGGGCCTGAGCGCGATCACAGTGATGACAGCCTATCAAAGGGATCTCGTCTCGAGCCTTGGACCTTTCGTCGGACAGTTGGGCCTCGACGTCAGCACCTGGGTGCGCGAAAAACTCCAGACAGAGAACAGTCAGGTGCTTAGTCAATTCGAAGCCGCCGGCTACGCGTGCCGTTCGGAGGTGCGGGAAGCCACGGTTCATGAAGCTATCGAGGCTTCCTTGGCCGAGAACAAGGCGGGGCTCTTGATCCTCGGGGCTCAGGGTCATGGTTTCGTCGAGCGCCTGACGATGGGCAGCGTCTCGCTTCACGAAACCTTGTACAGCCGTGTTCCGCTTTTGGTCCTCAGGACTTAAATGAGAGTAGTAAATGCAGCCGTCCCGCGCGTGAGCTGCCGCTGCGGCTTGCTATAAAACAAGCATTTACAGTTCCTGTAAGGGGAAGAAGTGCGATTTTTCAGGTCTTTCCGCTCTTTGGCATCCTAGTTGCTTTAGAATCTTCGACTCATCACGGAGTCGGAGGTCTAAATCCATGCAATCCTTACCTAGTCGAGGTCCACCGCGGATCGTTCTCGTCGATGACGAGGATCTTTTGAGCTGGTGTATCGCTACCGAACTGGAAGCTAAGGGATACGAAGTCAAACGCGCGAGCTCTTATCAAGAAGGCAAATTAGCCTTAGCGCAGGCAACGCCCGATCTGGTGATCTGTGATCAGGGCTTACCGGATGGCTGGGGATTGGATCTTCTGCGACAGAGTCTCGACCCTGCGGCCGCGGTGCCCGTTATCATGATTACGGCTTTCACGCCGCCGCAGGCTTCGGAACTAGCTGCCGTCGGCGCGCGACGCTGTCTGACCAAGCCTTTTGATCTGGCTACATTGAAAGAGGAAGTGGAAGCTTGTCTGCTTCGAAACAATCATTTCTGCTGAGTTCTCTGGGGGAAATACTGGCCTCTTTCAGCCGTCTCTATGTGTCCGACCGCGGCAATCGTTCTAGGAGTTGGTCGAGTTCATCCAGAGTCCCAAGATTTTTGACCCGATCATTCCATTTTTTATCAAAATAGAAATTATTACCGCCGGTCCACAGCTCACAGACTTGAGGGAGGACGGGAACCAGCTCGTCGAGATAGCTGCGAATCTCGGGCAGACGCCCCTCACCAGGCGAGAGCCCTAGAATCACTCCCGTCGCGCCGAGGGCACGCACCGTATCGACTAGGGCTAAGGCCGGCATGTTCACACCCAGGTAAAAAATTCGGTAGCCATGGTAGGCACAGAGAATCGCAGCCATGAGCGTTCCGAGCTCGTGTTGATTGCCCTCCATCGTCGTCAGCGCAAAGGATTTCGGAGCTTCCTGTGCGTGCACGAGAGGATA
>CANJJY010000413.1 GCA_947474445.1 Oligoflexaceae bacterium | reverse complement strand
TGTTGCGTCGGGGCGTTCATGCCACGCGTTCTCCCAAGGAGACCTCGCGGGAATAAGCCTCCGATTCCACTATAAGTATCTAAAATTATAATGTTTTTACAATAGTCCTCAAGAAATCCCCCATAAAGACGATCCCCTTATTAGGTGCATACCAGCGATGAGAGGCCAAAATGCTTTTCATCGCTCCCTGCGGTAAGAACAATCTTACCGACTCTGACATGAGGAGGGGCACCATGTTCAGCAGCCCCAAAATTCTCATCTCCTACAATGCCCGTCTCCGCCGGGCACGGGTCCAATTTACCGTTAGCGAGTGCCTGAAGAGCCGGCAAGCCCCGATCAAGCAACTCGCGGGCATCAAACTTCGCTTTGAACAAGAAAAAGAAGATGGCCACATCGAGGCTTTCGCTCTCTTTACCAAGCGCTTCGAAGAACTTTGGCAGCATATTCGCCGACTCGAAGGGCAGATCGATCCCAAGCAAATTGTAAAAATGACGATAGGACAGGGCGGCCGTCTCTATCAGGAGATCGTGCTGACTCCCGCCGTTCACGACGATCATCTAGCCCGCCTGTCATGCAGCTTCAGTGCGAAAAGGGTGCAGACGATTCCTTTCAATGCTTTCGTCTTCAATATCATGCTGCAAATCGAGCGTTTCAAAATCAATCTCTATCCCGACCGGGCCCAGCTCCGATTCCTCTACCTGCTGCTAAAAAACGGTCAAAAAATAGAAAACGTAGAATTGAAAATTCAGCCACAGTTCGATCACTACGGCAAATCTCTCTTGGTACAACTCGATCAGAAGAATCACTATGCAACTCTTCACCTGTTTGACCCACGACTGTTGACCTCGCGCCTGGATCGCGAACGCACCTGGAAGAAGGCTTTACTCGATCTCAATAAGCTCAACAAGAAAAAGCTGGATCTCACGATTCTGAAAGAGCACAGCCTTGAAAAACTTGAATCGCTGGCGCAAAAGATGCAAAGCCTGGGTTTTGCCATGCCCTACGATCTGCTGATCGCCTACGATGCGAGCTATCGACTCGATACCCAGCACCTCAAAGCGGAAAAAGCCTTGGCCCTTCACGAACAACCCGATCTTCCCCGTTGGAAGATGCGTCTCGGGACCAAGCATCTCAGCGACTATTTTCAAATCGATGTCCATCAAGAGGGCATGACGGCGAAGATCGTCCTTGAACACAAAGATGCCCTGAGTCGCTTGAAAAATACCATCGATCTCGAATGGATCGTTCAAGAATTCGCCAAGCAAGGGATCGTGGCCGGCTATGAACCCTATATCGAATCGGTTTGGAAGTCCATTCAAGCCGGGCACTCCCTCGTCGGCACCATCGTCGCGAAGGGAACCCCAGCGCGGCCGGGTCAAAATGCTTATTTGCATCTAAGTTCTCAGGATCAATTGAATACTAAAGCCCAAAAAGTTGATGTCAGAGAATCACAGAATCGAAACCTAGCGAAGCAAGGCGATCTCATAGCCGAAGTTCGCTTTAGTGATGGTCTACCAGGCCAATCCGTTCGCGGCGATGCTATTCACGCTCTCGGCTCCGCAGCGGCTTGCAACTTCCAAGCCGGAGATGGGGTGACCTTGAGTCAAGACTGTCGCTTCTATGCGCGCAAGGACGGTCTCGTCACTCTGCAGGGAAATATCTTAGTCTGCGAATCGGTTTACATACACAAGGGCGCGATCAACATGAGCTCGGGTAATCTGGCCTTCGAGGGCGCTGTAGTCGTGCAGGGCGACATCGATTCAGGGGCAAGCGTCAGCGTCCGCGGCCAGCTGATCGTCGAAGGTATGATCGGTTCAGCTACGGTTCGCTGCTCAGGCGACCTCGAAGTCAAAGGCGGCATCGTTACCGGCCAACGGGGATGGGTACATGCGGGTGGGCAGATTCGTTGCAACTTTATTGAAAACAGCGAGGTCCAAAGTCGCGGTGGGCTGCAGGTGCAGCGTTCCATTCTGAATAGCTCGGTCATCGCTGATGGGCCTATCGTCGTGACCGATGCGCGCAAGGGCCTCATCGCCGGTGGTACCGTCAGTAGCTGGACAGCGATCCGCACGGCTGTCTGTGGAATGGCCCAAGGATCGATGACGGAATGCAGAGTCGGCAGTAATTTCGCCGCGGAGCGGCGGCTGAAGCGCAGTCGCAGCCGCTTGAAAAAGATCCTTGAGTTTCACAGTCAACTCCAGAAGAGTCTCAAAGAATTTGAAGCCCATAAGAAGGCCGGGCCCGCCGGCGATGCGCAACACGCGCTCAAACAGCTGCAGGCTAAAGTGCAAAAGGCCGAGCGCATTGCCGTCAAATTAGGTCAGCTAACAGAAAACCTCGAACAAAAGATGCAGTGGAACGCCAAGGCTTCTCTGATCGTCAATGGAGTGCTCGATAAGTCGACGCAGATCATCGCTGCCGGACGCCGCATTCCACTCACTAACAATCTGCAAGGCGTGATCGTCGCTGCGACGCCCTACCGCGGCTCTCACCTGGTCGATCTCGAGGAACTTGCGGCTTTTCAACAGGCCTACCCCGATCTTGAAATCGCCAATCTTAAAAAAGCTGGTTAAATAATCCGATCTTTAGAAAAAGAAAGACATGCGCAAACCAACGTAGGTCTGGTAGAAATTTTCCGTGTAGTTGGCATCGGCTTTGATGCCGAGCGTCCGAGTCCGATAGCCAAAGGTGAAGTCGAGCAGACGACTGGTAATATCCACTGATGCTCCCAAATCGAGGTCGAGTCTCTGACCGATGGCGATTTCCTGGGGCAAAGAATTCTTCATTTTGGGTATCGAAGCCGTCGCGATATCAAGCGAGATCGAACCACCGCGCCCTACCGGCCAAAGCAATCCTACTCCACCCCCCATGCCCGATCCAGCAGCATCGATCGTATCGACTCCCTGGTTTTTGGCCTTGATCTCGGCACGGGTGAACAGGGCTCCGACATAGAAGGGACCCATATAATAGCGGATCGTCGTGTCCTGCCATATGTTACTCAAGGCGCTACTATTGAGGGCAAAGGTCGTCGTATCGCTGTCGTTCATCAACTGAAAACCGATTTGACCATCGCTACCCGCAAAGGTGCCCACGCCGTAGCGGAGAGCCGTTCCGGTGTCATTGCTGAGGAGCATTTTGCTCTTCACCGTGGAGAATGCAAATTGGGTATCTACATAGAAATTGGGAGGATTGTTTCTGCCTTCAGCATAAAGGAGCGACCCTGAAGTCAGAGTGAACAGAAGCAAGCTCGATAGGAAGGCGACGATATTCAAGTGGGTCTCCGCGCGAAATTCCCACTTGGTTTATCGGAAGATTCACCCAAACCATGAGGTTTAAGCGAAAGGGATGAGACTCACTTCTTTTTAGGAGCCGTTTTCGCGGGCGTCGACGCGGTCGCCAGCGGCGCTACGTTGCCGTCATTGATCCCATATTCTTTCTTGAATAACAACCACTTACCCATCCCATCCTTTTCGCAGGTGGCTTGATCAGGGGCACTGACCCAGCCGACTAGTTTCTTTTGCTCAGTGTTGCCGCACTTATTGAGACTCCCACACGAAGCGTTGCCGGCACCCTTGCATTCGGAATTGGTTGCACACTTTGCATTGGCACAAAAATAATTCTTTCCATCTTTGCCTTTCACCGTCGTGACATCCATGCTCCATGCCGGCTGGGCTGCTAAGAGAGTCATGGTCGTCGCCGCTAGGTATCCGAGTCGCTTCTTTTCCA
>CANJJY010000412.1 GCA_947474445.1 Oligoflexaceae bacterium | reverse complement strand
TCCCGAGGCGAGCCCCAGGCTTTATCTTTATTTGAACTGAGCTCAAATTCGCCCTCTAGTTTGAAAGGGTTTTGGCCGATACGGAGGCATGAGGGGGCTACTATGAACAAAATATTGGTGATGATCGCCTGGGCAGGGGTTTTCTTTGCGGCCTGCGCAAAGAAGGAAAAAACTTTCTCTCAGGACTACATTCCGGCGAAGATCAGCGCGGATGCTGTCCCCGCGATCTCTCGACAGCCAACGAATCCCGATGGTGGAAAAGTTCCCGGCAAGGTCAGCGACCTTGATCCAGAAGAAAGTGCAAAGAGAAAGGCTAAAAACGAGATCCTGCCGATCGAATTCGGCGTCGGCGTAGCTGGCATCACCATGCAAACCACGCAGGACGAAGCGCGCGACATTCTTTCGCCCGCGCGCGGGGAATTTCAAGGCTTTGAAATCTACGATGAACACATCCGCGTTCAATGGAATCGCGCGAATCCTCCCAAACCTGAAGCCATCGTGATCGATGACGGGTATCCAGGCGAGTTAACTCTCCCTGAACCCTACGGAAAATTGCGTGTCGGCCAATCGCTGAAGAGCGTCATCAGCAGCGAAGACGATCTCGTTAATTTCATGCGTGTCGCCGGAGCCAGCTTTGAGAAGATGGGAGACAAGCCCTATCTTTGCGATCAGGTTCTCACCTGTCGCCTCGGTGGAAGCGCAGCCGCGATCCAGCTTGAGTTTGTGCGCGGTGGAATGATTGTCAGTCGCGATGCGGAATTGACTCTTCAGGTGCTTTACTTCACGCCCCCTCAGAAGTTCTTTCCACGGATCCTGGATCCCATCGTTTATGGTACCTCGATTGGCGGCGTCTCCTACGCGACCAGCCGGGCGGATTTTGAAAGCAAGTTTGGCCCTCCCGAACAATTCGAGGACGGCATCTACTACTACGATCAAAGCAGTCTCGGCATTGCTTGGGGACCTGATAACAAGGCCATCTATATGGGGGCACTCGGAACTTTTCAGGGCACCATGGATCTCGGTCCGGTGCTAGGCAAGCGACGCATCGGTGATTCATTTACCAGTTATGCGGCCGCCACAGATGATGGAACGCTCCTCATGCTGGCGCTCGATCGTCAACTGGAAGGGCGGGCGGCTGATTACAATTGTGCGACCCAAACTGTACCGGAGTGCAGTCTTAAAAAAGTCGGTGATTTTCTCGTTGTCATCCTGGCAAAAGGCACCTTTGTCTTTACGGCTGATTCAACGCGACGCTTGCTTTTGTTTGAGATGATGAAAGCACCTTGATCCAATTGTTTCGTTGCTAGGGAGTAGGCGACATGCATATAAAGGTAAAGGCCAAGACAGCGATCATAGCTCTCTCAGGGCTGGTCTTTTTAAGTCTTTCTTCGTGCGCGCGCAAGCGACCGATCGAGCGAGCCGTCGAGACAGTTGGCAATCGCTGGGCCAAAGCTGACTTCGACACGACCCTTCCTTGGCTCGGCAAGGTCACTATCGTCAATAATGGATCGAACAGCGCTTTTGGTTTTGTGGGCTTGCAGAGCGAAGTCGCCCTCGGCAAATTCCGCTTTACCAAAGACCACTTGCAATTCGTCGCGGTGGATGAGGTTTTTAACGGCGCTCATGCTAGCGAACGCGTGATCAATGAGTGGAACATCGAGCATACCGAATACCATCAAAAGGTCAGCGGAGGCCGGGTCAGCAATGTCGAGACCGAAAACGACCAGATCAGCTACGATAAAAAGCGATTTTTCAGGGTCAACTGGGAAAGTGCGGTCATTTCTGAGGCGGCGAGCTTCCCCTTCAGCATAGATGAGGGATGTTGGACCAAGAAAGCCTCGCGTCTGGTCGACAGCAGCCAGGAAATCCTGCCCGGATATGTGAGCTTCACTCTGGCCGTGGACTATCAGGTCAATCAGGAATGTATCGACGAGCCCCAGTACTACCGCGCAGACTTCACCCATACGATTCATTACAAGTATTCCTTCAAGGAAGATGCCCCAACTGAATACAAGCCCTACGTCTACACGGGTGAACTCGATCCTTTGATGAAAAAATATGGATATTTTGTGACGGTTGCCCCCTTTATGAATAGTCTGGGCCAGCTGGAAAATAGCTTTCTGATGAATCGCTGGGACCGAAAAGATACCCATACGATCTATTTTGCCGAAAATTTTCCCGAAAAATACAAGTGGATCTACAACGATCCCGACACTGGAATCATTGCTCGCACCAACCAATTGTTTGCAGCGAACAAGATTCCCATGCGCTTTGAGATCAAAGAAAATGACGGCAATCACAAGTTCGGTGATATCCGCTATTCCTTTGTGAGTTTCGTGGAGGACACAGATTATCAGGCACCTTTGGGGTACGGACCCTCCGATGCCCATCCCCGCACCGGCGAGATCATGGCATCGAACACCATCATTTGGGTGAGTGGGCTCCAGTACTATCTCAAACTCCTCAAGGACTATGGCGAGCGACAACCGACGCGGGCGAGCGGCTCGGCGATCTACCGCAAGATGGAAACAACTCTCGGTCAAACTCCTGCGAACTGGACCGCGACCTCCTCCTTTCTCACCGTCCCTGAACTCGCCAACTACTATCGCTATCTCTTGCCCGAGTTTACCTACGGACGGCAGGGGAGTCCCTTTGCACGGCCCGGACACGAACTGGACGCCTTCACGACCGACAAGCGACTCAGCGAAGTCAGCAGTCTCAATCAATTCAAAGAACTCAATGGCTTGCTCGAGGATGGTCAAAAAGCGATAACCGAGGCCTACAAGAAAGAGAACGGCGTCAAGTCCCTGGCGCGAACCCAAGCTTTGAGCACGGTCTGGAATTTTAACGATACGATGCTCGCTGGCATGGATAAGGTTCTAGCGGTGACCGACACCGAACAGGTGCTCAAAGACATCCTCTATCGCGTAGCGATCCATGAATTCGGTCACAATCTCAATCTGAGACATAATTTCTATGGCTCCGTCGATGCGGGCATCGATCGCGCCACGCAGAAAGATCCGAAGAAGTTGATGACGTCGTCGGTCATGGACTATCTTTCGCTGCAGGACGAAGTGGGACTCGACTACGATTGGGAGGCTTATGATAAGGCAGCCCTCCTTTACGCCTATAGCAACGGCGAAATCGATAGCGCTCAGCTCCGACTTCCCTACCTTTATTGTACAGACGAACATATTGCGTCCAATCCCCTGTGTAACCAGTTTGATCATGGGACGGCCCCAAGTGAAGTCTTGATGAGCCTGATCGAGCGTTACGACGAATCGTATTGGATCAGAAACTTTCGGTATGGTCGTGCCTTCTGGAACACGGATCGCTATCGCTACAGCGCGTTCAAGACCATGCTCGATATCAAACGCTTTGTCAGTCTCTACCGCGAGACCTTTCAAACCGCTGATATCCAGAGTGAATTGGCTGGCATTCCGGGCCTCAATCCTTTTGTTCCACAGTTGATTGCCGATTCTGTCGGCAATGATCTGAGGCAATCGGTGAAACTGGCCGCGAGCTTTTACGCGAGCGTCATCGGTCTCAGTCAAGTCGATCGTCCTTATTTTGAGAGCTACGACGAATTCAGCGGTGCCTTGACCAAGTATGGCATTGCCTACGACAAGATCTTTGCGAGCCGCTTTTTGCTCGGCGATGATGCCTTTCCGCTCAATCCGAATCGAGGCTTTACTCCTGTCTCCTTTATTCCCCTGCGGGATGATGGTCTCCTCGGC
>CANJJY010000411.1 GCA_947474445.1 Oligoflexaceae bacterium | reverse complement strand
TGTTGGAGTCCAAGACCTCGAGTCAATTTCAAGAACCGAGGCGGGTTGAATCAACGCGCTCGCTCCACGACGCCATGAGTCAAGCGCAGCAACTCGCCTTTGCCCCTGTCAATTTTATGAGTGCCTACCTGCTCAAGAAAATGGGGCTTCTCGATACCCTGCACGCTTCGTTAGGGGAAGGTTGCAGCATCGAGGAGTTGGCTGATGACTGCCAACTCACCGCCTATGCTGTGACCGTATTGATTGAATCGGCTCTCGCCATCAAAGCCGTGCAGCTCAAAGGCGAGCGCTATCATTTGACGAAACTCGGGCACGTTTTGCATCGCGATGAGATGACCGCCGTCAATTTTGAATTCATATACCAGGTCTGCTACCGCGGTCTTTTTTTCCTCGAAGAATCGTTGCGCGCCGGCCGACCCGCCGGTCTTCCGACGATCAGCGATGCCGCTACCGTCTACGAAGGCCTGCACCGCCTGGCACCTGCAGTGAAAGAGGCGTGGCTAGATTTTGATCATTTCTATTCGGACTCAGCCTTCGCGGCTGCCCTTCCTGTTATTTTCGAGAAAGAAACTCCCTCCATCCTCGACGTCGGTGGAAACACGGGACGCTTTGCGGCCTCATGCGTCGCCTTTAATCCCGACGTGAAGGTCACGATTTGTGATCTGCCCCAACAAATAGAAATGGCGTCCTCACGCCTAGCCGATGCAGAGGGACAAGAACGCATATCATTTCATCCTTGCGATCTTCTTCAGCCCGAGGCAACTCTACCATCAGGTTTTGCCGTGGTTTGGATGAGTCAATTTCTCGTCTGTTTTGACGAAGCCACAGTACTTCGTATCCTGTGCCGCGCGCGCGATGCGCTGCTTCTCGGCGGACGCATGATGATACTTGACACCTTCTGGGACAGGCAGAAAGATCCCGTTTCAGCTTTTTGTCTTGTTCAGACGTCGCCCTATTTCTCGACGATCGCCAATGGCAATAGCCGGATCTACCGGTCGGACGCCATCGCGGCTCTCGCAAAGCAGGCAGGGCTCCGCGTTGAGAATCTAATCGATGGTCTGGGTATCAGCCATTCCTTGATGATCCTGATCCGAGAATAAGGCAGACTTCATCGGGTGAGATCGACCCTTTGAGGCAGGCATCGATGCGATGCGCAGGAGATTGTGTGATCGAACTTGAGGAGCCTCCAATTAATGAAAGTTTCGAAGATTCTATCGATCGACATACTTCTTTTAGAGGTCAAATCAATTCTTCTGGATGTGGCGAATCTCCCGGATCTCAGCATCGAGACGCTCGACGTAGATATGCCCTTGTTCGACGAAGGACTCGGACTGGACTCCATCGATGTTCTCGAGTTGGTGGTACGGCTCGATCGCAACTACGGACTGAAGATTAAGAACGACGAAAAAGGTCGCCATGTTTTGCGCAATGTCCGTTGCATTGCCGAGGCGATCCATCAGCAGCAGGTACAGCTGCATGGGTAAATCTTGTGTTTAATGCAGATCAAATAGGCATCACGGGTTGGGCGCTCGCCTCCGGACTTGGTTGCGATCGCGCCAGCGTGCATGAATCCTTGCAGACTGATCGTCGGGCCTTGTCATTTGAGCATCGCTTTCGCGAATGGCTCCACTGTCCGCTCGGAGAGATTCCTTGGCATCAGCTGGGGTTTGAACGGGCCGACCCTTTCGGTACCGATCTCCTGATGCAAGAAGGCTGCAGGATTTTATTCGATCAGATGCAACAAGAAACCCAGCTCTTTCATCGCTTTTCTGCCGAAAGAATTGGTTTGTTCGTCGGAACAACCACATCGGGCATCCGGGGGTTTTTTCGGGCCTTAGATCAGCAGAAGAGCGCTCCGACATCTGCGCCACTGCGGGCCGATATGCAGCAAGCCTATCTCATGAACGATCTCATCGATCGCTTTCCCTTCCATGGCCCAGCCTGGACCCTAAGTTCCTCTTGCGCAGCGTCCGCTCACGCTTTGGTTTTGGCCTCGGATGCTTTACAAAATCACATGATCGATGCGGCCGTCGTGATCGGCGTCGATATTCTCAACCTCGTGACGATTTTTGGTTTTGACGCTTTGCAGGTGCTCGATCACGAGCTTTGCCAGCCTTTTAAGGCCGAACGCAACGGTATCAATCTGGCCGAAGTCATCGCTATGGTCCAGCTCGAGAGAACTCCTGTCGGTCAGAGCGGAACCGTGATCCGTGGCCATCATTGTCTCAGCGAAGCCCATCACATGACGCAACCAGCGCCTCACGGTATCTGGATGCAGAAGACCATGGAAGAAGTCCTGCGCAAGAGTGGATTGCGGGCTGCGGACATCTCCTACATCAATCCCCACGGTACGGCCACAGAAGCTAATGATCGCACCGAAGGAGAAGCCCTGGCTCAGGTTTTTGGCAGCGAACGGCGCTTTCATCCGACTAAGAAACTTACGGGCCATACTCTCGGCGCCTCGGGAGTCTTCGAGTTGATCTTAAGTCATCTCGTGCTGGAAGCAGGCGAAGCCAACTCACCAACTCATCTCGCACTGCAACCATCGAAACCGCGTTTGGCTTTGAGCAATTCTTTTGGCTTTGGGGGAGCCAACGTATCGATCATCATCGAGCACCACCTATGAAAAATGTTTATCTCAATGCCTGGGAAAGCGTAGACCTCGAGCAAGGGATCGATCCCAGCTTGTCGGCCCTGCCCCTCTTTCGCCGTATGACTCCCTTACAAAAGTCGGTTTTGCTCGCTGTTTGGTCCTTGAATCAGAGATGGCCCGGTACTTTGGAAAGGCTGCAGGAGTTCGCAGCGCCCATCTACTTTACCAGTGCCTACGGCGAACTGGGCGCTATGCTGCGCGTCACGCAAACCATCCACGCTCAGCAATGGCCCGTCTCGCCTAAAGATTTTCAGCATTCCGTGCTGAATGCTGCGCTCGCCTATCTCGCGATGAGTCATCAATGGCATCAGCCGGCATTCGCCATCTCGGGCGGTTTTACGGCCGCCGATAGTTCGCTCTTTCTCGCGACGCAGCGCATAGCCGGTGGTACAGAACTCTGCAATGTTTTGGTCCATGCCGGGGAAACCCATAGGAATAGTGTCGATGGGGCTCAGGCTGAAGTTCTCATCTGTTCCGATCAAGCGTGGTCTCCCCTTTCTTACCGCTTAGCCAAGCAATCTTGGACGCGACGCGACAAAGTTGGGCCTCCTCTGCCCCATACCCAGGCGGCTCGCATCTTTCGCGAGGAAGCGAGCGACCTCACGGTTCCTTGGCTGCTGGAAGACAAGGCTCCTATTCTCCATCGACACATAGAAACGCAGCTAGGACAGGTTTTGGTGACTGAATGGCAAAAACAGTGAAAAAAGGCGACGACGGGGTGAGGAAAAAAGGCGATCCGCTGCAGCTGCCTCTGCCAGCGGCTCCATTTCTACCGCATAGCGGGCCTCTGCTCCTTATCGATCAGGTCGTCGCTTTAGATCACGAACAGAGAAGCGGACAGGTCAGGACCACCTTACGCGCCCACGCGCCTTATTTTGTTAAGGGCTATTTTCAGGTCCATTGGTTGGTTGAGCTGATGGCCCAAGCCGTGGCTGCTCTCTGTCAGCTTCTTCTCTTGAATCCCGGCGGCGAACCCGTTAACGGCTACCTGATCGCGATCCGCAGCTTTAACAGTACACCCGCTTTGAATCTGAAGGTGGGTGAGATCTTGATCATCGATTGCAGGTTCGAAGTTGAAATGACTTCGATTGGCCACTGCCAATGTATGATTCATACCGCCGAAG
>CANJJY010000410.1 GCA_947474445.1 Oligoflexaceae bacterium | reverse complement strand
GACTGGATCACCTTTTGCAGATTTGCATCGATTGCGATCCAAGAGTTTCCACTGCTCTGCATTTCTCCCAAAAAGAAAATGAAAGGCAGGAAAGCTGCCCCCAGCAAAAGACTTCTTTCCTTTGAGCTGAAGAGTAGGGCGGCGAGACAAGCAGCAGGAAAATACAGGAGGAAAATGCCCGATGGCTGTCCAAAACAGCGAGAATAGAATAGAACAACCGAATTGAAAATCACGATAATACCGACGCGACTCAGATTAAAATGTCCCATTTTATTAAGGAAGATAAAGCCCACATACGCGCAGGCGACAGGTATAAGAAGAAGGCCCAACAACCACTCTTGCATCGCAGAAAACATCAATGAATAGGGAATCGTGCTTGCAAAAAGGATCAGACAAAGAACGTTAGTGAACCTGATCCGCTTGACCACATTTCCATCGAGGCCGGGCCGCACTCCAGTTTCGATAAATTGGCTCAATTTACCTATGTTTCTCAGCCTCATGCGTGATCCTTTCGCCAAACCTGTCTTTTAGACACCAGTTTATTCTAAGGAATTGGGTGAAAAAGAAACAATAGATTTTGAATTAGCCAATCATTGCAGACCTAGAAGACCGCGGTTCAATTCCGCAGACTCTAGCTTGTGCAATTATTAAATGACCAAATGAGGCAAGAAATATAAATTACAGAGTCCGGACACCGCTAGCTTCGAATTCAAAGATGTTGAGAGGTTTCTTAACAGCCTGAACGTCCGTAGCCGATGCACCTGCATCCTTCAGATAATGCTGCTGCTCAGCCACCGACTGCGTCTTGCGTCGCAGGACACCTTCCGCGACGACGCGGAGTCCCTTCAGCTTGGCTGGAACAAAAAAGCTGTAGCCTTTGAACACAACGCGGACGGAAGCTCCCTTATCATCTAAGGTCATCCAACAGCCTTTTTCCTCACACACCTGACCGACGGTACCTTGAATTGTGGTAAGTACATCGCGGTCGTTCTGATAGGAAGCCATGATCGAGGAAAGATCCTGGGGGGATGCTGCCGGCGCTTTAAAAGTACCAAAAGATTCAGCGCTGAAAGCGTGCGAACTAAGAGAGAGACAAAGGATTAAAGCAGACTTGATTCGATGCATCACTTATTCCTCATAACTATTCCATGAAGTCGCCCCAAGAGGCTCTATGACATGGTCCTGCCATGAGTTTAACTTTGTTCTCTGATCGGTCAACGAAAAAAAGGGGGCAACACCGAAGGGAATCGGCGGCTGCAGACACAGCCTGCCGATGGAGGTCCGATCAACTTATGGACAAACAGCATCGCTTTCAGTGACAAGGCACTGTCCAGGAGCAAAAGTCTGGGGAGCTGTGCCTTTGCCGCCAAACTCGCCGATAAAGCCTTTCGAGGAATTATAGACGAAAAAAGTCGCTACGCCTTCGCCAGCGCTTGCGATTTCTTCAAATGTAAAATCATCAGAACCAGCAGTCAAAAGCTGCGATTGGTAGAGACCCTGGCTGTCTTCGCCAAAGGTGTAGCTGACTGCATAGCGATTGCTGTCGCACTGATACACTGCGCTGACTTCACCTTTGTCCGATTTGCAATTGATCGAAGGCTGGGCGTGCGCAGCAGAGGCAAGTGCAAACAAGCTAGCAAGTAGAATACGCATAGGTTCTCCTTAGTGTAATTTTTTTAAGATCGCTTCTGCTAGGAGGTATAGGCAATAGGCGCGGTGATGGTCAAGAATAAAAGCCCCGGGCGGCCTTCCGGGATATATGTAAGCCACACTCGCTCGCACTCTTCCATGCTTTAGAATTGCTGCTTGAGGGATAGTTTGCTAGACCTGCGGGAGCATATCCCACAGAATCAACACCGGACCGACGTCCCGAAACGGAGAATGTTGCATGCATGTCCTCAAACCAAGTCTTTTGGCCTTCAGTCTCTCGCTCATCGCGGCTTGTGGCCCCAACCCTTCTCAAAAAAGTGATTTAAATATTACGAACGGCCGCATTGTTTTGGACTCGGACTATCCAGAGGTCGTCAATCTTTATAGGCGTGTTTACCAGAACGGGAAGGTCAAAGGCGGAGCCACCTGTACGGGTACCTGGGTTGCTGAAAACACTATCCTCACCGCTGCGCATTGCACAGGCGATGGACCTTCCGATGCGAACGGACTCGTAGAAAACGTTGAGATCGTAGTGTTTGAAATTACTGATCACACGACCAAACCTAAAGCGACCAAAGGTATTACACGCGTCGTAGCTGCCTATCGCAACAAGCTCTGGGAAAAGGACAAGAGTTTCAATCGCTACGATTTAGCTATCTTGAAAACTCAAGAAATCCAAGCGAACGAACGCCCCCGGGGGGCTATAGCCATTAGTTCCGTTCCCGCTAAATTAAAAGACAGCGTCGAAATCATCGGCTTCGGCTTCAATAATATGTCGAATTTTGGAAAAAGCGGCGACGATTTGAAGCGGGTCGGGCGGAACGTCATCGATTCGGTGAGCGATGGTTTCTACGGATTGACGGGTGAAGTGAAGGACGTAGCCAGCGGCGCGACAGGAGAAGGCTCGAGTGCGGGTCAAGGTGATTCAGGTGGACCGATGCTCCTCAATGGACAGCTGGTCGGTGTCGCTTCGGGCGGTGGAGTGGGAGGAATATTTGCCAGAGGGCAAGCATCTTACGTCAATCTTTCCAGTCCTGAGTCGCAGGCTTTTCTAAAAAGTTTTGGACTCTGAAAGCCATATTCCGCGGCGATGAGCTCAGGCTTAAAGGCCTAGCGCGGCTTGAAAAGAGACGCGCGAAGCCATCGCCACGGGCGAGATCTTGGTGCTGATGTATCGAAAGCGATCAAACACAGTCACTCGCAATCCTTCTTTCCAGGTAACACCGAGCTGTTCAAAAAGTTGTATAGCCTGCCACCAATGAGGCAGCGCCGATAGGTAATGACCGCTTTCAAATTTCAAATGAGTCAAATTACCTTGATTGGCCTGAAAGATACCTGAAGCCAAAACTGCTCGGCCCCGAGTAAAACTCGCGTGACTGAGATGGGGGTCGGCTCGCGTCGCAAAGAGGCGGCCTTGCAGATCGATGATGAAGATAAAGTGCTGGCGCTCGGGGCAAGACAGGGGCCGCCCCGACAGCTTACAGAGCCGATGGTCGATGCATTTAATTTCCAGTTCGGACTGTTCAGCTAAGGTCAGATAGCGAACCCACCGGTCATGCTGGTGGCCAGAAAACTTCTCCAGCCAAAGTAAGTAGGGCACCTGGGAGTTTTCATCGTGCCAAACCCGAACCATCTCCGGCAACTGGCGATGACAGGGATCGAGACATTCCATCGCATAGTTCCCCCAAAAAACTGATCGTTCCGGGAAATGGTAGCGATCTCGCGTCAAGTGGAGACTCAACAAATGTTGGTCTTTGAGATCCGATCGATCGTTTAAATATCCGTCCAATCGTTCCGATTGATGCCAGTTCTCTTTGAAAATCTGGCTCAGGCACTCCAGATATTTGGATTTACGTCGAGCCAGTTGCATGAGCCAGTTCTGCAGTGGACGCAAATGCGAGCTCAAGTCCAGCTGATCCAGCTGCTCGACCAGGGCCCCGAGCGCAATCTGCCTTTCTGTGAGGTGTGGAGCCGATGTGCACGGCAAGTCGCGGTAGGCGCGCAGAGAAGCGTGGAGACTATCGGGTAGAAAGGGCGCCGCTTGAAGCTCTTCTATGCGTGGCACATCCACCCAGGCTGTTTCATTTAAGCCAACAAAATCCCATACGCTCATTTCCAACAACCTTTCAGTGAG
>CANJJY010000409.1 GCA_947474445.1 Oligoflexaceae bacterium | reverse complement strand
AGAAGAAGGCCCAAGAGGCTTCCCAGATGGCATCGAGCCAGTTGTCCGAGTCGCGCGGGATTTGGCCGTAAAAGGAGATAGCTTCGGCGAAGCGTTTGATCTCGTAGTTCACCCGCGCCATGTTCATCAGGGTCATCTCTTGGAGTTCCTGATATTCGGGCTTGTCGCGCGTTCCCGCCAGAACCTTTTCAAATAGGGCGATGGAGCGTGATTGCCGCCCCTTGAGGTTGGCGATTACACCCTCGTGGAACTGGGCCCCGAGCTGGTAGCTGCTCCCGGCCGGAACCATGCTAAAAAACTTTTCGGCCGTCTCGAGGCTTTTCGCTCCGAAGGCCTCGACGCCCTTATAGTAAAAATAAAATCCGCGAGCGGGCCCGGGAACATCGGTCAATCGAATTTCCGTTTTGAACAGCTGCACGACGTGGGATCGACCGAGACTCAGCTTGCTATTGATGTTACCGAGTTCTTCCAGCGCCGATCGAAAGAAAGGATTGTCGTCTTCCCGGCCTCTTCTGACGATGAGACTGTAGTATTTGGAGGCAGAATAGTAGAGACCGAGCTTGTGCAGACTCTGAGCCAGGCCCCACTCGGCTTTGCGTTTGTCGGGTTTGCTGTCAGATTTCTCATAGACTTCATGATAGGCGGCGGCGGCCCGCACGTAATCGCGTTTGGCGAATAGGGCCCGAGCCGACTTGTAGTCAGCAAAACTCGTCTGCGCGACGAAGAGCGCAACGAGGAGTATGAGGGTTCGCTGCAAGTTGATCATGGGCCCTCTGTACACTAAAAGTAATACGACAGTCCGAGAAACAGCGTGATGGTGTCGTGCGGCACCTGAGGAGCAAAATTTCTTTCAAGCTGCGCCTTTTTCGGACTGCATTCTCCATCGAGTTCTTGGTACTGCAAGCGTCTAAAGCGCACATCGATCTTCGAAGCGACGTTGCGCGACAGAAAAAAGCGTTGACCCAATCCCACCAAAAAGGCGGGATAGGCTAAGACGGCATTATCAGGCGTGGGTTCTGCCGTAGGATCAACCGCTAGATCGGGCGGTTCGCAGAAATCGTCATATCGCCAGTCGATATAGCTCTGTCCCGCACCAACTGACACATAGGTATCGAAATAGATGAGACGCCCGGATCCCAGCTGCCACTTGCCGTAGATGGGCGTATACTGCAGCGACAGATCCAGCATCATGCTGGTTCTAAAGATCTGCGTTTTGATGTCAAATTCATCGAACAAAATGCGTTTATCGGACGTATCGATGCTGAGTCCGTAAGACCCGCCGGCTTCGACAGCCCAATCTTCGCTGAAGTGATAGGCGATCTGCCCAGTCAGCATTCCGCCGTAAATAAAGCTCTCGTTGAGGATCGCCGTACCACCGGCGCTGACTTCCAAACGCCCTGCTTTAGTGAAATAGCGGGGCCTGATCACGCGAATCTCTGTGTTCTTAAAACGCTCTGATTCACTCGCCGAAATCGTCACAGGAAAGGTTGCCGAGAGACATAGAAGTAGCGCAAGGCGCGACATCTGCCTTTCAAAGCTCGCTTTTCTTCCGCATCGCGTTGGCAGCATCGCTACCCTTCCCTTAATCTACGCTCGGCTTGGCTACAAGCAGCTTGTAAGTAATAAACTCCGCTTGCTGGCCCGATCTCAGCACAGCTTTGACCAGGTCGAACTTGTGCTTTTTGTCCATCTCGACGGTAATCTCACCTGGCTTGGCCTTCTTTTCGCCGGCATCGCTGCCGCGGAGTTCGATGAGCGCCTGCTTGTTGGTGTCAGCGATCTCTTTGAGCGCCTTATACAAGGCTGGAATCGCGCCTTGCGACGACTCAGCGGCTGGCACCTTGCCGTTCTCAAGAGTCACGATTGGCTTATTGTTCACCAAGATCTCTTTGCGATTGACGACGATACTCGGCACTTCATCCATGCTCACGAGTGTCACCGAATCTGGCAACTCCAGGTTGGCATCGACGTCGTGATTAGTCGGATCTGTCGAGTAGCTCATCAGAAGGAAGGTGACGAGGATACTGAAGATATCGAGCATGGGAGTCAAGTTCAGCGAGAGCGACTCGCCGCTATCTCCACCGGCTGAAGACATGATGTGACTCCTTTCTGAGCCTCAAAGAATAACACTCCCGAGGACCACTTTTTCAAACAGGTACGAGCCTCGGGCGCGATTTTTGGGATCGTCGTCCTTGACCGGCAGATTGAGTGGCGGATCGGTTTCTTTTAGGGATTTGATGGCGTCGAGCACGAGCACCAACTGCTCGTATTCGATCATCGATTCGACGCGGACATCGACCTTGTCGTTTTCCGGCACCTTGGTTCGCACGGCGATCATTTCATCGTGGAACTGGGCTATCTCGACTGGATTCAATTTAAAGGTCTTTTCGACCTTATCGACCGGTGGGGCCGTCCATTGCGTGACGAGGGTGATACCGGGCTCGTCGATGTCAACCTTCACTACAAAGCTGCGCTGCGGCAGATCTTTGAGCTCCGGTGAATTCGAGAGAAAGGGCACCTGCACTTCGATGATGCCGAGCCCCAGAAATGAAGCGGATACCAAGAGAAAGGTATTCAGCATCGAAAAAATATCGATAAAGGGCATGATGTTGAGCTCTGGCGCCTCAGGGCCGACGCCGCTCGCTTGCCTTCGCTTCCGCTTTCCGTGACTCACAGTCGTACTCCTCACATCCTAAGCTGGCCGGTGCCGCTTAAGCTTTTTTCGCGCCCTTGAGCTTCATCTTGCGGGTATAGAGCAAATCAACGAGTTTCGATGCATTCTTGTTGATGTCGTCATTCACCGACTTTTGCTTGGCGCTCAGCACACCATAGGCAAACAGACAGAAAAGAGCGGTCGATAGTCCAAAGGACGTTGCGTTCAAGGCTTCTGAAATACCTTCCGCCAGCAAAGTTTGCTTTTGGGCGCCTGTCGCTTTCGCCACCGCAGCGAACGATCGCATCAGACCAAAGATCGTACCGAGCAAGCCGAGCAGGGTGGCGACGTTAGCGGTCGTCGCGAGGAAGGACACTCCCTTGTTCACCTTGGGCGACACGGTGAGAACCGCATAGTCGACCGCATTGGTGATCTCTTGGGTCGAATCATTCGACCGCTTGAGTCCTTCGGCGAGAACGTAAGGTAGCAGCTTGGGACGCGCCTTCTTGCAGAGACGGATGGCGTTCTCGATCGAATTGTTCATGACCATTTTTTGGACCATGGCCATGAAGCCATCGCTGTTGATTAGATCGAATTCCATCCACAGACGGTAGGCGCGCTCGAAGACGAGACCCAAGGAGATGATAAGGGTGGCGAGGATCGAGAACATAACGGGATAACCACCTGACTCAAAATAATGATGCAGAGCCTCCATAGACTTTACCTACCTCCTTGAACTGTGTGACTGCTGAGCCCGAACTGTCTTCCGAACAGCGATCACTACTTTTTTGGCTTTAGTAAAATTCTACGAAGCTGCACAGGCTTGTGTCAACCTCCACAGCCATCTTTGCCGTATCTGTAGTAGATTTGAGAGAGAGATTTGCGATATATTCTAAGTGGAAGCTCTCGCTGTGAACGGGCTCTGGAGTTTGTTTATTTATGAGATAGCACGATATTAACGTGCACTTCTCGCAGCTTCCAACTGACGAGGCAGCTGATGACCAAATCGATCTTGTTTTTCGATTGCAGTGGATACAATTCCTTGCCGCCGATCGAGGCCTTGCGCCTGATTTCCGGAAACTGTTCTATGGACAGCGTCACCAGCGTGCAGGCCGCCAAGCAAGTGATCACCCATAGTCCTGGGATCGACCTCCTCGTTT
>CANJJY010000408.1 GCA_947474445.1 Oligoflexaceae bacterium | reverse complement strand
CATAGTTCCCATAGAATCCTATCTGTCCTGCCGAGATGTATAAAAAAGAAAGTTACTTGACAACGCCATTCAAAATGCCATGCCCACTAGGAACTTGCCGTGATTCCTTAAAGCGATAATCACCACGTGAAAAAAGCTTCTCAATCAAACAATACAAAATAATAAACAAATACCGCGACCCCATCTCCTTCAGCTTAAGCTTGGAAATGCCCGCCTTACGCCCGAGCCAGTCGTTCGGCACCACAGCAAAGGAATAGCCGCGGATAATAGCTTTGAGCGGGAGCTCAACCGTTAGGTTGAAATGATGCGAAAGAAAAGGCTTGAGGCCGACGATAGCGTGCCGACGATAAAGCTTAAAAGCATTGGTCACATCATTATAGCGCAAACGGAACATGACCTGGATGAAGGCATTGACGACGCGATTGAGCACCAGCTTAAAAATTGGATATCCAGAAACATTGGATTTGCGGCTCCAGCGGGTCCCAAACACACAATCGACCCCCTGCTCTTCCATCACGCGAAAGTAGCTCACCAAATCTTCGGGTCGATCCGATGCGTCAGCCATATAAATGGCAACTGCATCGCCGCTAAAATTCTCGAGTCCACATCGCACCGCAAAACCAAACCCATTAGGTGGCTGGTTATTGATGTACCGCAGCTCGGGCATACTCTGCCCCAGAGACTTCAGGATCTGCTCGGTCCGATCAGAGGAATTATCGTTGACGACCAGCAGCTCATGATCGATTCTTTCTTGTCTCAAGCGACTGTTCAAAGCGAGCAGCGTCGACTCGATGCTCCCTTCTTCATTATGGGCTGGAATAACGACAGACAGCTTCATTTCCCGCTCCCGTATCGCTCTTGAGCCGCACCCACCATCTCTTTGAGAATACTCTTCAGATCGTACTGATAGGACCAACTGGGGTAGTCGCGCTGAAAGGAACGCACATCGCTCACATACCAGATGTGATCACCTGCGCGAGCTTCATCAGACAGAGTATATTGCAATTCTTTACCAGTCATCTCTTGGACGATGTGAATCGCTTCGATCATCGAGCAATTGCTGTGGCGCGAACCGCCCATGTTATAGACGACCCCTGCCCGAGGATTCTGATGAAACTGCCAAAATGCTTCGACCAAATCATGCGAATGAATATTATCGCGAACCTGCTTGCCTTTGTAGCCGAAGATCGTATAGGGACGACCGGTGACCACGCATTTGACGAGGTAAGCGAGAAAGCCGTGCAACTCAGCTCCAGAGTGCGAGGGTCCGGTGAGGCAGCCCCCTCTGAAGGTTCCCGTTTTAAGTCCAAAGTAGCGGCCATATTCCTGACACATGACGTCAGCCGCGACCTTGCTCGCTCCAAAGACACTGTGCTTGGACTGATCGATCGACAGCTGTTCATCGATGCCAAAGTCAGAATATTTATGACTTCGATCGATTTCCCACCGTGAATCCAACTCAACTAGGGGCAAAAGGTTAGGCGCATCACCATAGACCTTATTGGTCGAGGTGAAGATGAAAGTTGCATCGGGAGCAAATCGCCGCGTCGCTTCCAGCAGGACGACCGTACCCGTAGCGTTGATCGAAAAATCCGTGAGAGGCTCGCGCGCTGCCCAATCATGACTCGGCTGAGCGGCTGTATGAATGATCAATTCAATGCTCTTGCCATGAGCCGCAAACAGCTCGTTGACCTTGGACTCGTTGCGAATATCAATGGCATGGTGACGGAAGCTCTTGAGCTGTGTGGTCAGCGATTTCGTATTCCACTCGACGGATCCATCCGCACCAAAAAAATATTCGCGCATGTTATTATCGATACCAAGAACATCAAAGCCCTTGTTATGCAGGAATTTAACGGTTTCACTTCCAATGAGCCCAGACGATCCAGTAACGACGGCAAGAGACATCTCAGCTTCCTTTCACGCAAATATGCCTTTGAGGGCGACTTTGTTTTCATTGATCCAGTTCGATATATCAAGGACGATGTCTTTGGGCCGTCGTTGGGCTTTCCAACCAAAACGTGCTTCGACCTTGGCGTTGTCACTGATGTAGAAGGGTATATCGACCGGATTGGTTTGTGGATTTGAGCCTATCGCCACATCTTTTCCAGTCACCGCCTGACAGATCCCTGTAAGTTCGCGCAGGGAAACGGATCCGGCGAGACCCCCACCGACGTTAAAGACTTCGGCTTGAAAGGCCGGCGTATGTTCCATTTGTTTCAAGATGAGCTGGAACAGATCGTGGGGATGCAGGAGATCCCGCACCTGTTTGCCTTGACCCCCAAAACCCGTATACGAAAGTGATTTACCGAAGACGTGATGGGCGACCCAAAGTGTAAAGACACCTTGATCCACTTTTCCAAACTGTCCCGCCCCAGCGATCACGCCGCAGCGATTGATCAGGACCCGGCTCCCATAGGCGTTATGATATTCTTGACACATGAATTCTGAGGCCAGCTTGCTCGCGCCGTAGAGAGATCGGGCCTTAAGAACATCAAAATCTTCCGTGATCCCTTGTTCGGTCAAACCCATGTGCTCGAAGGGACCTTTGAGGACCAGTCGGCTTTCGGTTTCAACCAGCGGTACGGAGCGGAGGGCTTCTATTGAATAGACGCGCGAAGTGGAGAGGAAGATGGTCCGTTCCACGCGGCTGCGGGCGAATTCAAGGCAGTTAATGGTCCCGCCGAGATTGGTGTCGAGCAAATAGTGAGGGCTCCCGCCCAGACCCGCGAGGACACTCGGCTCCGCCGATGCTTCGATCAAAAGATCAAAGTTGCCTTCCAGCGAATCAAAGTCGCAGCGGTTGCGAATGTCCCCGTGAACAAAATTAATTTTTTGATCGCGGAAATCCTTCAGATTGAGTTCAGATCCACGGCGCTTGAGATTATCAAAAGCTGTGATCTGCGACTGAGGAAATTCATGCCGAAAATATTTGGCTAGATTGGAGCCGACAAAACCTGCTCCACCCGTGATAAGAATCTTCATGAAAAAATCGTCCCATCTGACTCAGGTTTTCCTGATCGGAGTCGAAAAATGATCAGGCCATCGTTTCGATACTTGCCTCTATAGTAATCGTTTACACACATTTTTCCAGCCAAATTGGAATGTTCGTGCCGCGCCGCGGCCGATATAGAAGGTCAAACGCGCTGAAACGAAAGTAGGCAGGCTTATCGTGTCAATAAATCATTAAAACGCCGCTTCTCATCATGTCGGCTTGACCATTCCAACCCCTGATCCTCTTAGAGGGGCGAAATCGAAACATTCGACAGCACTGAGAAGGGGTAGATAATATCTTTATCAAAATTGAAGGGATCCGAGTGATTGACGATCTTTATTTCACCAGCATCCCTATTGAAATCGAGCGTTTTTTCTAGGCAATGGTTGTGAATCGCCGCGACGAGGCGGTACGTCCCGGAGGCTAGAGTCAATTTTTGAAAAGCAAAATCGATGCGATAGACACCCTTTTTTTCAATAGGTTGGCCATTTTCTTTCTTAAAGAGCTTTGTATTCCCGCCAAAAATGCGGCGATCCTCCCCATTCTGCAGGGCAAAGCCTACGACCACGGACTTATCGATGTCTTCGAAGAGTTCGACTTCGATTGAAATAGACAAACCGCGGGTGCCATCATCAATCTGTGCTGTTTCACCCTCCAGAGGCATGAGCTTAACCTTGCGGATCCTTGCTTTGTCGCCGAGATTCAAGCGCCCTGCATCGGCCAAAAGCTGTTTCCGCCTGAGTTCTTCTTGTCGCTCTTCGGGCGTCAAGGCTTCGAGTCGCTTTTCGTCCATCAGCTGGTGATAGAAAGCGATGGCTTCTGCGGGTCGCCCGGT
>CANJJY010000407.1 GCA_947474445.1 Oligoflexaceae bacterium | reverse complement strand
GGTGGTCTGTTCCACATGAGGGCGGCTGCTGATCATTTGAGTTTCGTTGCGTCCCTCTCCTTCTTCCTTTGGGGTCGTGAAGACGAAAGCTTCTTGACTGATGAGAGGAGTGGCGCTGACTGTTTCGGTTTGGGCTCCGGTTTCGAGAGGAATGACTTCTTCGCCACTGGGGCCTTTGACCACCAGCTCATCTCGTTTGAGACGAACGATGCGAAAGGAAGTGCCGGGAATCATATCTTGGGGTTTGAGTATCATCGTTCGGCCGCCTTGTTTAGCTTTCAGAACGACGAGGGACTGCTGATCATCATTGCCCATTCTGATAAATCCAACCAAACTCAATCGCTTTTGAAGCAGATCGGGTGGAATACCCTCGTCTTGGGCGAAAAGTGCTGTATGCCACAGCCAGGTGCCTATCAAGGCGAGTACGTACAGCATGGTTCTACTCCTGCTGCGAAAGGATTGCTCACGCTATCGTTTCGGATGAGGAGCAGAAATCTTAACGGCGACGGCCAGCTGGCATAAGATAAAGGAAGACCATCTGGGAGGATCGACCTTGAGTGATCAGCAAATCGAGCGGTATTTTCTCGCGCTATTGGCTCTTTACACGATTTGCGGGTTCTATGGGACTCTGTGGATTTCCGACGAGTTTGATGCTGAGCGTGCGCTTTTCTATTCTTTCTTCGGGGTCCCCTGGGCCTTATATGTTTTCATTCGGGCCTTTGTGCGTCCGGATTGGAGGGTGGAGCATCCTGTCACCTTCTACGGCAGCATATTAATTTTGGTGATGAGCTTTTCCTGGGGCAACCTCCTCGCCCTCAATGCCATAGCGGGCAGCGAAAAGGCTGTCGTCAATATCACGCTCAATCAAGGTGTCTACGCCATAACCCAGCAAAGAGGGGGCTTCAACTGGCTCTACAAGCCCCGCTGGTAAGGGAATCGGCAAGATATCGTCGGTGGTTTCCCCGATGTTTGTTTAATCTTCAAGCAGAAGAGATTTGATCAGCCGCTCACCGACGCGGACGCCAAAGCCCGTGACTTCGGTATCGACGTGCGCGAGGCCTCCAGAATTTTCTGCAGCGGAGAGGTCGAGGTGTATCCACGGCACATCTTTACCAACAAATTCCTGGAGAAAAATAGCCGCCTCGATGTGATCGACGCCTCCCGTCAGACGACACTGTTTGATATCGGCAATATCTGATTTCAAGCATTCGCCAAAATCAGGGTCGAGAGGGAAAGGCCAGAGTCGTTCACCCGTCTCTTGCCCCGCCGTGATAATTTCTTGATGCCAAGCAGGCCGGTTGGTGAAGGCCCCCGTGTAGAGCGTACTGATAGCGGCGACGCAGGCTCCCGTGAGAGTGGCGAAATCTAAAATCAGATCCGGTTTTTCCTTAGCCGCGAGATGCAAGGTATCAGCGAGGATCATCCGTCCTTCTGCATCGGTGTGGACGATTTCTATCGTCTTACCGCTGAGAGCTGTGACGACATCATTTTGCCGATAGGCATGAGAACCCGCCGCGTTATCGGCGATCGCGAGAAAAGCCGTGATGCGGATCGGCCAACGCTCGCGCGTCGCCAGCTGAATCAGAGCATAGGCGACGGCGGAACCGGCCATATCTCTGTGCATGCCCCACATGTGAGCGGCCGACTTCAGGTTGGTTCCTCCCGTATCGAAGGTGATGCCCTTGCCGACGAGACAAAGGTGCTTCACGCCTTTTTTCTTAGCGGGTTCGTAGGTGAGTTTGACGATCCCCGCATCCTGATGGGCCGAGCCTTGCGCGACGGCGAGAAAGGCACCGGCACCGAGAGTTTGTAATTTCTTCTGCGAGAGGAATTCAAAGCCCAGCTCGCTTTCCATCGCTTGTTTCTTCAAGGTTTGAACGTAGCGCTTGGGAGTGAGGTCGTTGCCGGCCTGCATGATCAGATAGCGTGCGTCATTGGCGGCGGCACCATTAGCATCGGCAGCCTGAGCGCGCAGCTGGGCCGCTTTATTATCCTGTTTGCTGCCGAGTAGAATATCGAGACGCGCCGGCGATGAAGCCTTGGCATCGCTTGGCTTACCTGAATATTTGGGAGCTTTAAAATGCAGGGCTCGCTGCGCGGACAGCACCGCGTCGATAAAGGGAAGAACCTGATCGGCACCGAGATGACGCACATCGACGAGAATGCGACGGCACGCCAGGTCTTTGAGAGGTTTCAACAGCTGTCGCCCGATACCGAGCAGTTGAAACATGCTTTGATCTTTGTCGATTGCAACGCCAGTCCACCGATGGAGGGGACGTGGATCAAAACTCAAAATCTTGCCAGCTTCCGCTTTGCTCTCGAGTCTTTTGGCTAATTCGAGAATAGCTTTGCGGTTGTCGGCTGGCATCTGAGACGGCAAAATTTCCGCCCACTGAGCGAGTCCGGCACGGGTCTCGAGCGCCACGATACAGGCATCGTAGCTCAGTGGATCAGGGGTTTCACCTTGAGAGAGAACTTGGAACCATCGATTTGACATATCTTCTCCGAACTCGCTTTTCGTAGGCGCGGCCCCCATCTTGGTCTATACTGCGAGGCGTGCCAACCGCTTTTCGAACTGAGGACTTCATGGACCGTCCGGTTCGCTCGTTACGAGACGAGCTTCATTCCACCGCCAAAGGCTCCACTGCTTTCGATCTAGGCTGCGCCCTCGATCGCAAGGCATCGTGTTGTGAAGGCATCGGCTATCGCTTGCAGCCCCGCGGGTCGCTGACCCACGCCGAGCTGTGTCACTGCGTTCAGGAATGTGCGAGTTGCTTTGGACAGAATCGTCGCGTCGTCGATGGCGTTGCCAAGACTTGTCGCTCTCCCGCACCTTCGCGCGTCGTGACCCTGATCAATAACGCTTCGCTCCCGGCTCGCTACAGCGCCGCTCGGCTCGATTCCTTCAGCAACTTTTCTGGCAATGGCCGCGAAGTCGTTCAACGCGTCTCGACGTGGATGCGCGAATTCGATGCGGAGAAGCCCCGCGGTCTGCTCATCGGTGGACCGGTCGGCGTCGGCAAAACCTATTTGCTCGCCGCGATCGCCAAGAATTTCGCGAGCCGTGGCATCAGTATCCGCTTCGTCGATTTTTTCCAGCTTCTGCTCGAGCTGAAGGCCGGCTACGCCAATGACAAAAACGATGCGGGACTGCTCGGCGAAATGATCGACGTCGAAATCCTCTTGATCGATGAATTGGGCAAAGGTCGCAACAGCGATTGGGAGGCTTCCATTCTCGATCAGCTCGTGATGGGCCGCTACAATCGCAATAAGATCATCGTCGCCTCGACCAACTACGATCTCAAACCCAACGATCGGGTCGCCTTCGGCACGAACCATCTCGATGATAAGAAGCCCAGCAGCTTTGATCTCGATCGCTTTGAGAGTCTCGAGCAAAGGGTGGGAGCGCGGATCTACTCGCGCCTCTTTGAAATCTCCGACTTCATCGAACTCAACGGCGAAGACTTCCGCAAAAGATCTCTGCAAGAGAAAATGCAAAACCTCCGTCCACCTCGGAAAAATTCGTGAGCAGCTCGCGCTGCGTGATGCTAAACCTCGACAACCCGCTGCTCAATGGCATTGCGCTCGGCCTCACCCAGCAGGACGATGGCCAGCTCGGGGTGCAGGCGTCGATGTTTCCCTGCTGCGCCGCCGAAGGCATGGCTTGGGATGAAGTCGGTCGCGGCTATTACAACTGCCAGGTGCGGAGTCGTCTGCGCCGCGTGCAGCAATTGATGCAGCTCTTTCGAAAATACTGGCCCAACGCCACGCGCAGTCCGCATCAGGTCCCTCCGGCTTGGGGCGGACAGGTGCTGCAAGAATTAGCCTCGATGCTC
>CANJJY010000406.1 GCA_947474445.1 Oligoflexaceae bacterium | reverse complement strand
GGCTGAGGTCCGTCTTCACGCAGATCGGCTCGGTAGATCAAGGTCACCGGTACCGACTGCCCATCGCGCGCTCGCGCCCACAAGCGCCGCACCGTGTAGAGTTCCGGCTGGAAATCGCCGTCCTTCAACAGGCGGGATTTCAGGATCGATTGTTTTCGCTCGGTGACGGCGTATTCATAGAGGGTTTGCGGCAAGCGAGGCGATGAATACCAGTAGCGGAAAAAACCTGCCTGATAATCCCGACCCGATGCCAGGTTGATCTCATAGGCTTCTTCATCAAAATGAATAATGAAATCTTCCGCTCCGGCATTTGGAAAAACATGGAGCCGCTGCTGGCCGCGGCATCGCTCGAGCAGGACAAAGAAATCTTGAAAAATCAGCAGGCCTTCGAGCAAGACATCGGGGTTGTGCGGGACCAGCTCTTGCCAGTGGGCGCGACGTGGATTTGCGAGCGGAGCGCGGACCAATCGATAATTATCAGCTTGGTCGTTGGTCAAAATAAGGAAGTAATCTCCCTGATGCGAGACTTCATACTCATGCTGCGCGGATCGCGGCTCAATCAACTGAAATTCAAGGTGAGGATCATCGGTCTTGTGAGCATAAACTTCACCCGCATCGTAACCTTGCGTGCTGATGAAGATGTAAGAATCACTTTCCGAACTATCGAGGCCGACAAAAAACCCTGAATCGCTCTCGGCAAAAATGAGTTGGTCGCTCTCATAGGCTGTGCCGAGCTTGTGATAGTAGACCTGATTGGGTCTATCCTGTTCATCCAAGCGAACATAGAAAAATCCATCGCTGCCTTTCCATTCAAAGCAGGCGGAGCAACCGGGGATTTTTTCAGGAAGAGTCTCGGCTGCGAACAGATCGTGGATCTCTATCGTATAGCGTTCATCACCTTCAAGGTCGATGCCGAGAGCCAGAAAACGGTGATCAGGACTCACGTCGACGAAACCAAGCTCGCAGAAAACGTGCGACGCGGCGAACTTGTTGTGGTCGAGATAGATTTCTTCTGGAGCATCGAGCGTCGCTTTTTTACGGCAGTAGATGGGATACTGCAGACCTTTTTCAAAGCGTGCGTAATACCAGTAGTCTTCATCCCACTCTGGAATGCTCGTGTCGTCTTCGGCAATACGGTTCTTCAGTTCTTTATAGAGTTCTTCCTTGAGCGGGGCATAAAACTGAGTCGATGCCTCGTAGTATTCGTTTTCCGCGCGCAGATAACCTAGCGTTTTAGGGTTATCCGCATTCTCTAGCCATTGCCAGGGATCGGGAAGGTGTTGGGAAGATTTGAGGCGCGATCGACGCCTGGGTGCCTGCGGGGGCAAAAGGGTCATGAGTTGCTCAGTTCAGCTGTGTCCGTCAAAACAGGAGACTACCTCGGTCCGAGTAAAATACTTCGCTCCGCACTTTTTGCAAACATATTTCGCGCCATCACGAAAGAACCTTTCCTTGTCATCTTGGAGAGGAGGGGCTGCTCGCTGGCGTGGCGGAGGTGGATCGGCCGGTGCTGGACTGTTTTTCGACGGCCCACCCGTCACATATTCTTCTGCTTCGGGCTCGTGAGCATCGAAGCAGGCGAGCACATCGGATTTGGTAAAGTACTTTTTGCTGCAAATACGGCACACATACTTGGCGCCGTCGCGGAAAAACTTCTTTTCGAGTTCCTTGTCGTCGGCGCGTTGCTGGCGATTGATTTCCAGCTGAGACTTGCCGGGAGGAGCCGACGGGGTTGACGTGGAAGGAGCAAGGGGTGCCTCTTCGGGAGCAATATCGATCGCATCGTCCGATTCTAGAGCGGCGATGTTCGGCATAGGGGGAGCAGGCTGCTTCGTGGCTGGCGCGACGGAATCAGCAGGTGCCAGGGGACGCGTTTTTGCGAGAGGCGGCGGAGCGCTCGCTTTTTGATGGGATGCATAACAGTCCTGGGCTTCATAAGGAGAGCTGTAAACCTCATGACACTCCTCGCAGGTGTAGGTCTTTCCACCCGCCCGCGGCGCGGGTCGAGGGGAGCTTGACCCCGGGCCAAGGGCTGCTCTTTGAGTCGCCATTGATTGGAGATCGGGAAGGACATCTGGTGTCGTCCACCCGCCGCCTTTCACTTCCCCGCTCTCTTCCGCGTATTGGGCCATGAGTTTCAGCTTATCGGCGCTGGTATCACCCGTTCTTATACTGGTTTCCGCTGTCATCTTTTTTTGAATATTTTGCCGGCAAGCTTTGGCGCAATCTTTCGCCGATGGCGCTGAGTCGTACACCCGTTTGCAGAAGCTACAGCGGTAGCGCTTGGCTTTTGCTTCTGGGGCCGCTGTTGTCGTGACCTCTTGGCTGAAGAATCGACGCGAGCAGTTGCTGAGACAGGTCTCGGCTTCTGCTTGATCAGGATAGCGTCTGGCGCAGAGACCGCAGAGGTATTGCGAGCCCTGTTTAATAACACGCCGAACTACTTGGTCTTTTTTACCATCCATCGATTTCTTGAAGAAGGCCATGGCTCTTTTTCCCTCGCCTCTGCCTTATCGGTACATGACCTGAAAAGATAAGGGTAATTATACTTGGTAAAATGACAAAAATTATTTGACATAGTTCCATCCCCTTGCTACCTAAGCACGTCAATTAATCGTTTTTCCGAGGAACTCATGAGCACAAAGGTGACCTACCTTGCTAGTCGGAGCTTGGCCGTTTATGAAACGACTCTTATCGAACGTTTTGCAGAAAATTATCAGCGAACGCAAAGGCTCCAGGCCATGACTGCGGGCGCGATCTGTTTTGGTTTTCTGCTCCTCGCCGGCCTCGTCTTGCTGGTCCCTATCATCGTTCAAGACGCCGTTCGTTACCTTTTTTTCTAAGCTCGCTTATGTTTACCTTGGCACCGACTGATAGTCCGTGCCTTTGCCTCACCCGCTGATTTCCGCTACACTGTGGCCATCCGCGCTGCTAAGGGTGGCGACTTGCCATCGATATCATGCCTGCGCCAGTCCCTGACAAAAGGATGGCCTATGTCTCAAGGTCCCCAGCTCGAAGCTCTCGATCCCGCTTGGCAAGAAACAGATTTGCCTTTTGCGGCCGCCGTTCGCTCTTTTGTCTCCGGTGATCCAACGGGCGATCGCATCCGCGTTCGCTACTATCGCAGTGCAGAAGCGGATGTTCTGTGGGGCCGTGTTTGGTTTGGGCCTGGTGCCGAAGGTCCTCCCGGTCATTGCCATGGTGGAGCCCAGGCGGCCGCTCTCGATGAGATTTGCGGCGGTTGCGTCTGGGTCCACGGCCATCAGGTGGTGGCGCTCAAATTAGAAACGGAATTTTTGGATTTTGTACCTTTAGGTACCGAGCTGGTTCTCAAGGGTTGGATTGTCAGACGTGATCAAAGAAAGATATTTACAGAGGGAACGATCGCTGACAGCGAAGGCAAGATCTTGGCCCGCGGTCGCGTTCTTTTCATCGAACTTAAGCAGAAGCATATCGACAAACTAGGCAGTCATCTGATCTCTCGGATGGGTGAGCCTAGTGATCAGGAAGGGTAATTGACCATGCGTCCATCGACCAATGAAGCTTATCTCTTGCAAGCACTGATCACCTGGCTGCTCAATGCCGCGGCCTTGATGGTGACCTCGGGTTTGATTCCTGGAATGATGGTGCAGGGTTTTGGAACGGCGATGGTCGCATCGCTGGTGATCGCGATTGCCAATACCCTGCTCCTCCCACTGCTTACGATTTTGACCCTGCCGATTACGGTTTTGACGCTTGGATTTTTCTGGTTTGTTTTAAACGGTGCCATGCTCAAGCTGGCGGCAGCTCTAATTCCTGGCTTTCGGGTCGGGTGGCTCGGCGCCATCTTTGGCTCCCT
>CANJJY010000405.1 GCA_947474445.1 Oligoflexaceae bacterium | reverse complement strand
TGAATATCTTCTTCCGTCTCGTTGTCGACAGCCGAGGTCGCCTCGTCAAAAATCAAAATCGGCGGCTGGCCGATCAGCCCGCGGGCGATGGTGAGGCGCTGCCTCTGTCCACCGGACAAACGCTGCCCTCTCTCGCCGATAGGCGTATCGAGTCCTTCCGGGAGCTGGTCGACAAACTCTGTCGCCGCCGCAATGGCAAGCGCCTCGCGCAACTCCTCATCGCTGGCTTCCGGTCGCCCCATCTTCAGATTCTCGCGGATGCTGGTATCGAGCAGAAAAACGTCTTGCCCAACGTAGCCGATCTGTCGCCGGAGTTCTTTTTGTGACAGGCGATCGAGAGCCTGCCCATTGAGACAGACTTCGCCAGACGTGGGATCGTAGAAGCGGAGGAGCAGTTTGATCAAAGTACTTTTGCCGGCACCGGTGGGGCCGACGATGCCGATGAACTCTCCAGCTTTGATCTCCAGATTAAAATCGCGCAGAAGACGCGCTTGACCCTCGTAGGCGAAGTCGACCTGGCGAAAGGAAAGTGCCCCGGGTCCCGCCGTCCCGCGCGCGAGAGCGAGGGGTTGCGCGGGTTCCTTGATCTCGATGCGCGCTGTGATGAGATCGAGCGTTCTCTGCGCCGAAGCCATCGATCGTTCATAGAGATCGAGCAGCTCGCCAAAGGCGGTGAAGGGCCACAGCAATCTTTGCGTGAGAAAGACTAGAACGGTGTAAGCGGCTGGGGCGAGACTTCCGCTGAGAGCCTGACGACCGCCGAGGACCAGAGTGAAAAGAAAGCCCGCGAGGACGGCCATGCGAATGACAGGAACAAAGGCCGAACTGAGCGTGATCGCCTGCCGATTCGCCTCGATATAAGCGCGCGATGCGCGGTCGACGAGGGCCACCTGTTCGTCTTCAGCGACCTTGGCCCGTATCGTCACCACGCCCGTGATGATGCCAGACAGGACGACGCCAAGTCGAGATGCTGCCTCCCGCACCCGCGCATAGCGGGCTGCGAGCTTGCCGCGGAATTGGAAGCCGCCGATGATGATGAAGGGAATCGGCAGAAGGGCAAAGCAGGCGACCAGCGGCGAGAGATAAAAGAACACGGCGCTGACGAGGAGACTCGACACGAAAAGTTGCAGGAATTTGTGCGCGCCTTCATTGAAAAAGCGTTCGACCTGGTTCACATCATCGTTGAGGATGGAGAGCAAGCGGCCCGAGTTCTGCTGCTCATACCAAGACAGACTGAGCTTTTGAATGTGCTGCACTCCATCCATGCGGAGGCCATGCTGAAGATTCTGCGCCAGGTTCCGCCAGCGCACGAGGGCTGCGAATTCGGTGACGGATTCTAACACCCATATCAGAAAGGTCGCAGCAGCCAGGGCCGTCAGCTGAGTCAGGGGATCGGTCAGACCGAGACCGGCGAGAAAGCTCTGATCGCGTTTGACGACGACATCGATGGCGACGCCAATCAAAATCTCGGGCAGAACATCGAAAATCTTATTGAGCACAGAGAACAGGGCAGCGACGTATACTTGGCCTCGAAAAGCCCGTGCATAGGTCCAGAGTCGCGAGAGGGGCGTCTGAGACGAGGGCATATGATCGTCAGGCATGGCTGTGTACTCGAGGTAAGGGGTGAGGTGCTCTAGGAACATCTCTTTTAGCAAAAGACATGGATGAAGTCGACAGTCGCCGGTCCGTAGCTTCTAACACAGCCATCATGACAATCGGGATGAGACGAAAGAAAGATCTTCGAACACGTAAAGATCACATGAAACTTTCAAAATGAAATCGACGTTCAAAAATCAAAGCATGGCCGGCCCGTCCTCAAAAGAAAAAGGAGAAGCTTCTGAAACAAGACACCATTTAACGATAAGTTAACTAATTGTAAAGCAGGGCCGATAAGTCAAGTAAGCACGCGTAAGGGGAATCAATGCAAAGTTTTTTACAGAAAATAAGTTTCGGGGCTGGAACATTGATCGTAGCCTTATCCTGTGGCTCGCCTGACAACTTTAAGAAATCGGGTATCAGCTCGTTGGGAGCTTCCATAGAGAATACCCCCGAGGTGACGACGACCACGATCGAACCTTCTCGGGAGGAAACCTTGCAGACAGCCGATAGCTCCCGCGAGCCGCATCCTAGCGTCGATACCAGACAAGAAATGGCAACCCAATCCTCTGCCGTGGCAGTCGAGCCGATCTCGGTGGGTGGAGCCTATCTTACCTGTCGTTATCAAGGCAAGCAGCCTCAATACGGGGCGGATTGGCCTTTGACCTGCAGCGTCATGGGTATCGAAAATCTAAAAGATGAGACCGTGACGGCAAGCTTTGCCAAGATCGATGGAGCGGGTCTGAGTATCCCACTCACGATAACGTCCTTTGATCGGCCGAACCTCAGCTGGATTCTTGCAGAGAAAAGTAGTTCCGTACCATTTGTCAGAATCGAAGCCATCATAAAGATCGGCGATCTGCTTCCCATTACCTTAAAGACGACGATAGTGGTTCCGCCGATCTTGACTTTGAATCCCGCCTATTGGCTATTCAATGAACCCAACAACGTCGCCGGAGTGGAGCATTGCGTGGAATTTGTCAATAACAAGGAAAAAGCCAACCATGCAGCCTCAAAAGGTACCGCATCGTCGGCCTTGGCTCGCTATAACGATAGGGCCTGCACCTCGCTAGAATCCTTTCTTTGTCGCCGGATCTCCGCACCTACAGGAAGTAAATGGATCATTACGACCACAGTAGGCCCCTTTGCTGACTATCAGTCGGCCTGTCCTAGCGGCTATTCGTTCAGCATCCCCATGGATCTAACGGAGCATAACGAAGTTGCGGCGCTGGTTGAAACAACGCCGGTCAACGGTCCTTCTGGTGCGGTCTTAGTCTGGGTTGCTGCCAACGAACTTGAAAAACCAGGGGAGTGGCGCATTCTCCTCAAATGATAGGTGGCAGAGGATGGCTTTCTCAAAGCCAGACGGAGAGGCCAAGGCTGAAGTTTTCCATCTTGGTCTCGATGCGATCCTGAGCGAGGTTCCCGCCATCTTTCGCGTAAAAGCTCGACATCTGCTTGCCGAGGGCCTGAAGAGACAGGCGCGGACTGAAAAAGTAGGTGAGGCCGAGACCAAGGTAACGACCTGTACCCGAGTAGGCAGCGTTTTCGTCGCCCTTCTGATAATCCATCTCCGCCGCGGTAAGGCCAGCGTTGAACTGAATATTAGCGATGGGCGCACTGAAAACTAGGCCGAGGTCAGCTGCCAGGCGAGAGCCCCGCGCATTTTCCAGTGACGAGCTCTTGGCGTTTTGATGAAACATGGTATGACTCAGAGAGAACTGGATGAATTTAAAGGCCTCCATCCCCACACCGTTTCTAATGCCATACCCTCGCCAAGTCTTGTGACTCACAGCGTCTGAATCCGAGGCTTTGGTTTCAAAGGAACCGTACTCGCCTTCGATACTTTGGGTCAGAAATATATTGTTTTGCCATGACGAGCGGTTGCGATCGATCATAGCATGGGACTGGCCCAAGGCCGTAGCGGCCAACGAGAGGCCAAAAAGAGAAAACATCAGGTTTTGAATCCACATACAACAACTCCGCGCGAGCGACCCATCAGGAATTCTGAAACATACTTATCCCCTCTGCAGCAAGCTCCGTGCCGATTCCCGAAGGTAAAAAAAAGATCATGTTTGAGGAACTTGTCCCGCCTCCGCCTGTCCAAAGGCGCGACACTTCCCTGAGGCTGACTATTTCCGTCCCTCTTGCTCATAAATGTGTAAGTCGCTGAAATTCTCGGCTCATCAGATCTGCGACAGCCTGAGATTTGAATTTAAATCACTAACATTCCGAATATATTGAGAATTCAGGTATCCGCACACC
>CANJJY010000404.1 GCA_947474445.1 Oligoflexaceae bacterium | reverse complement strand
ATCAGGTTCGATTAGCCTCGATACAGTGCAGGATATTCGCACTTCAGCGACGCCTCTCTTTACCGGTCTGGCAGTGGGTACTGGGGATTTAAGCTCTGCTCCTGGATTTGGGATGATACGCGGGGCCAATGCTTCGGGCACTAACTACGCGGGCGGGGATATCAAAGTCGCGGCGGGCTCGGGGACGGGGTCTGGATTGTCTGGCAGAATACTTTTTCAAACGGCAGGAGCGGGTACCCCGGGCACGACGACGAATAACCCGACCAACCGTGTTGTTATTGATCCGACTGGTAATGTCGGCATAGGGACGATGTCCCCGACGAGCAGCCTCGATGTAGCGGGCAGCGTAAAACTCGGCGCTTCAGGCACCACATTCAACTCTATGGGAGCTTGTGTGACGGCCTCTACCACAGTCAATAACGCGGGACCTTCTAATATGGCTTGTACTGGGATCCCGGCTAACGCAGCCGTGACATGCAGCGGTGCGGCTGCCTTTACCACCCCTAACACCACGACTCTCTATTGCCGCGTGTCGGCTGCTAGCCAAGTCAGTTGCATTACGAGTGGAACTAACTCCATAGCCATGACTTATGCGTGCATGTGGATACTCCCTTAAATCCCTTTGGTATTCCATTCGCTGCCTACGATCAAACTTTCTTGTGTTTAAGCTCCCAGGACCAGTCCAACCAACTGGTCCTCCAGAGCCAAAACCACTCCGCCCCCTTCACGGATTTCAAAGAAGCCCCCTCCCAAAAACAAAGAATGCGTCATTACGCCTTTTTCCTAGGCTGGCCCTCACGCATCTGCTAAGCTACTGATAACTATAGGTATCATGCTTTTCTCGACCAAACCTGGTTCTCCGCATCAACGTCATTGAGGCGTGATTTGCCCTGGCATGAAAACTGCTCTTCGCCCTTGTCACTCGCAACATCCACCTCCTGAGGGAGCCCTCGCATGGCCAGCGGATCCAAAGATTTACTTCTCAGCACCCGTCGCGTTCTCTTCGTCGAAGACGACAGACAGGAAATCGAAAAAATCGAACAACTCCTCGCCGAGCTACAACTCGTCCATCAGCTCGCGACGACGATCGCTGACGCCAAAAAGCTGCTGCGCGAAGAGAGTTTCGATTATCTCCTCACCGATCTTCATATCGAAACCAAAGCCGGTTTTGAGCCGCCCGACGGGATGCAAGTCATCGCCTTTGCGCGTGAGCAGCAGCCGAACATCGTCATCGTCGCGACCTCATCGGATCCCCGGGCCGATATCTGGAACGAAGCGCTCGCCGCCGGAGCCCAGCAGTTCATCCGTAAGCCTCTCTCGCAGGCGGATGAGCTCATCATCGCTTTTGGTCTCGCGAAGGAGCGGAAACAGCTGGTCCTCGGGCTCCAGCAAAAGCCCGCCTTCGCAGGTCGCTGGCAACCCTTCAGCGAACAATATCCCGACGGCATCGTGATCGATAAGATGACCTTCAACAAGGTCAAGGGTCTGGCTAAACGCAGTTCGCTCGCCTGCGTGATCGTCGGCGAGACAGGGACGGGCAAAGAAGAGATCGCTAAGTTGATTCACCGCTATCGCTGTGAGATCGAAGGTCCCATTCCCTTCGTGGCGGTCAACTGCGCGACCATCACCTCAGGCCTCGCCGAATCCATTCTCTTCGGCCATCGCAAGGGCGCCTTTACCGGTGCTGAGCACACGACGCAGGGCTTTGTCGGCGAAGCCGATGGCGGCATCCTCTTTCTCGATGAGATCCACACGCTCGATCCCACCTCGCAGCAGAAGATGCTGCGGGTCCTGGCCGATGGCACCTATAACCGCCTCGGTGAATCGCGGACCTATCGCTCCCAGTTCCAATTGATCGCGGCGACCACCAAAGATCTCGATGACGAAGTCGACGATGGTCGCTTTCTACTCGATCTCAGGGGGCGCATGACCGGTCTCGATATCAAGCTGCCGCCGCTGCGCGAAAGACTCGATGATATTCCCGCCCTCGCCGCGCTTTTTTTGACGAAGAAAGGCATCAATCTCGAGGAATCTGACTTTCAGGCTCTCTGTGATCGCCTGAAATCTTTTTACTGGCGCGGGAATATCCGGCAGTTGTTCAAGGTTTTAGAATCGTGGGTGCTCCAGTGTGAGTTTCAGGAACTCGAACTGAGCCTCGATCATTTTCCTATTTTCAAAGGCATGCTGTCACCGGATCACACCATGGATCATCTGCCCCTCGGCTTTGAAAAGATGCGGCCTACCGATAAGGCAGCCGTCATGGCTATCGTCAAAGCTTTGAATGAAGATTGCGATCTGGAGGCGACTGTAGAGCTTTTTGAGAAGGCGGTCTTATCCGCAGCGCTCCAGCGGCATGCATCAGTCGCCAATTGCTGCAAGGCGCTCAACGTGCCTCGCTCAACGATCGATGGCAAGCGGCGTAAGTATCAGATCTAAAGCTCTCTCCAGTCCTCTCAAAAAGCGATGGCATAGAGGATGGAATAGAGTGTCCGGTGCAGCGTTTGAACCGCGGTTTCGGTCTTTTGAGTCGAAGCCTCGAGCCCAAGAGTTCCATGAACAGTCTTGGAACCCGTCCCATAATCATGGTTATAGCGATAGGCGATGGTGCCCGTGTCCTCCTGCAAACCATCGACGCTTTGTGGGCCCTCCTGCGCGATGGTCCGCCGGATATCGACCTGCAGGGCATGCACGGGCGAGAGGCCTATGCCCCAGGTCGCAAAGAACTGATCGGCGACGAAGATGGGATCGCCGATGCGCCTTTGATCGCGACTCCGCGACCAGCCGACGCGGGCGATGCTGATGCCTCGCAAGCCGTCCTCACTTTTGAAATCAGCTTTTTCCGGCGCCGGCTTCTTCTCGCCGCTCGCCCCTCCCTTGCCGTCCCCTTCGTCTTGAATGATCGATTGCGTGCTGTAGTTGAGTGCCGCCATATAAATGAGGCCGTCGCCGTACTGATCGCCCTGCTCGCGGATGCTATAACCGAGCCCTGCTTCGAGGGAAAGACCCGGGCTTAGGGAAATATTGTGATCATTAGCGACTTCGCGCAGGTGACTATCCTCGAAACCCGGCGTTTGTTGCTCGCTGAGACGCACGCGCCAGTTGGTGGTCCAGGTCCGCGCGGGACGATAGACGTAAGCGAGTTGGACGTCTTCCGTCGTGACAGAGAACTCACCCTGCTGATTCTGGGACAAACCGAGCTCGGCTCGCCAGCCCTGACGCGCGCTGAAGTCGCGTTGATGCGAATAGCCGGCCTGCACGCTCAAAAAATCCTTGGGGGCGGCGGCGACGACGACTTCAAGCGGCTGACTGATAGGATCTGTACCGTGGGTAAAGAGGGCGCCGAGACTCAGAGAATCGGTCTGGTGCTCCTCGACGAAGTTCACGCTGCTGCGAGCCGTCGCGATTTGATAGCTGGTGTCATCTTTGAGACTCTGGCCGTGGGTCACGCCGATCTCATGGCGATACTGAGTGGCGGCTTGATCGAGTCCGAAGCGAAGTCTGGAATTGAGGATGCCGACGGGCTGTTCGCGGGAGAGCGGTGGTTGTTCAGCGGATAGTTCGACCGTCGTCGCGCGGGCTTCGACGGTACTATCGCGGCGCCAACCGGCAGCTTTGAGTTCGATCGAGGTCAGACTTAGACAAAGGGCCAATAAAAGGGAAGTGACAAGAAAACGCATGGAGACATCCCTGTCTGGTTTGCGGCGAGCATAAACAGATCAACCTTGATCTGTCTCCCGAGGGTGGGAAAAGGCTCAGGTACCATCCGGCTTCACGAAAACGACTTTAAATGTTTGTAGCATGATTTTGACGTCGAACCACACAGTTCTTTGACGAATGTAGCGGATGTCGAGTCGAACCCACTCATCGAAGGTGAGACGGTTGCGGCCGCTGACTT
>CANJJY010000403.1 GCA_947474445.1 Oligoflexaceae bacterium | reverse complement strand
CACCGCGTTCGTGGGTGAGATCAATTCCGTCTTCGTCGATGGTCACCGTTTGCTGAAAGGGCAGGAATTCTTCCCCGGCGTTTACCTCGAGTTGCGCCTCGGCTCCGGGCGAAGGAATATCGATGTGCAGGGGCGTGCGACCGAGGAGCCGCCCATTGAGTTTTACCAGCGCCTGGCTCGGCTGCGATTCGATGTTCACGGGAATCGCCTCGCGTTGCATGGAAAAGACCCATTCAAGTCTCGTGCCGGGGATCAAATCTTCCCTGAGAAGACGATATCCCGGCCGAATGATGGTCAGAGATCCCCTTTTTTGCAGTTGGAAGCTGCTGATGGATAGGCGTCCTTTGTCGTCGCTTGCACCAAGCCAGCGATTTTGAAAATAAACATTCGCCTGCTTCAGGGGTTTTTGATCGGTACTGTCTCTGATCTCAAGACTGAGGCTAGCCGAACTCGGAAGGCTTGGTCGTCGGTCGAGGATGACTGTATTGCCTAATGCTGCCGTGGCTTGAGGGCGAAGTTCATCGATCTTGATCCGTGCGCTTTGGGCACCCACGGCTGCGACGCTGGCTTTGCCGATTTCACCCCAGGATGAGGGCTGCGCAGCCTTTTCAAATAGTCGGCCCCAGATCGATAGATGATCGCCTACTTTAATCGCATGACCTCGATCTTGGCTCAGGTTGATGCGAAAACCATCTTTCAGATCTTCGATGATAGCCCCTTCGAAGGGCAACTGTTGGGCGAGCTCGCTCGATAGTCGCCGCAGTAGGGATCTGATCTGCCTCGACTCGGGTTTTGACGGCAAAATGGACTGGACCGCCGCCTGAATTTCCCCGCGTTGATCGATGATGCTGAGTTCGAGCAGAGGTGGATCCTGCAGAATCAGGTGGGGGCGGAGGATAAATTCAATTTCACTGGTCAGCTCACTTTGTTGCCATCCTTGACGGTCGAGTTGCCGGGGGGACAGATCAAATTTGCGAAGCAGAGGTCCAATCTTTTCCAAATCGCCTTCGCTAAAGGGTGGCGATCCTAGAACCTGCTGACGAATTCCAGCGCTGAGCTCCTGTTCCCAATCGAAATCTTCATGAAGCGTTCCACTTTGAATCAGAGGGACGATAAAGAAACGCGGACGAGGAGCTTCGGTGTTTTGAAAATGCTGCACAAAAGTAAAGGCTCCATGAGCAGGGATTTCAGCGCTAATCTCCGATGGGAGGTAACCTGATGCTTCGAGTTGCAGCTGTAGATTGCTGTCACGTTTGATCAAGGGAGATTGAAAATAGCCAAAGGCATCGGTCATACCGAGCTCTTTGCCGCCTATTTTAACTTTGACCCCTTTGAGACCCTGCGCGGTTTGATATCGTTTAAGGATGGTAAAAACTTCAAGGCTTTCCCCCTTCGTCAGATCCACGCGGACGCGATCGCCGTGGGCGAGGGAAAGAGCTTTCGTCTGAGGCTGATAGCCATTTGCTCGCACGAGCAGGAAGATTCCGTCCTGTCCCATATCTCCGGGAAGAGTCAAAGTGCAACGGCCCCTTGGATTGGTCGTGCAGCCCTCGAGCCATTGACCCCGCTCGAGACTGCCGTAGACAACGCTGGCTTCACCGATAAGGCTTTGACCTGAACTGACGTAAACCGTGATCAAGTGCGCCCCGGTTTCGTTACCATCCAATAGTTCCATGGCCTTTTGAGTGTCTTTTTCAGGGTCGAAAGCCGCCGTGTCCACCGGTGGTAGAGTGGTGTCGGGGGTAGGTGCGGGAACTGTGGCTGAAGAATCTGGGTTTGGTTGTCCCGACTCGAGACTAGGAGGCAGTGATGCGGGGGCTGGTACATCTACGGGTTCGGGCGTCGCCGCCGGTACTTGAGGAAGGGTCGAAACTGCATTCTGCAGGGGCACTGCATAGAGGGTGGCCTGGATTTTAAACGAATGATCGCCTTCCCGGTGCAGGCGGATAGTTTCAAAAAATGGGGCATAAAATAAACTGGAACTCGCCTTGTTGACTTCGATCAGAATCGGTTCGTCGTAGGGAAGTTGTGCGCTAACCGTCACAAGGCCCTGCTCATTGCTATGGCCCAGACTTTTCTTTTGAACGAGCACAGCCGCATCGGCCAGTGGTTCCCCGGCTGCATTGACCACTTTGACTTGGATGCTTGCTTCGGTTTTTAGGAAATGACAAGCGCTTAAGCTGCAAGCCAAGAGTGAGCTAAAAAGAAGAGTTTGAATCGAAGGCAGACGCATAGTTTTCCCCCCCGGGACGCGAGCTTACTTTCTATTATAGCAAGGCTCGGGTACGAGCAGGGAGATTGGCCCAAGGCGGATGATAAGGTGGAAGGCTGTAATCAAGGTTCTGAGCTGGCTTTGGCAAAAGGACCTTTGGCTTCTTCAAGCTCAGAATCTTCAGTTGGCGTGGCCTCGACGACCGGTGCTTTTTTTGGTTTGATTGCAAAACGGAAGTCTTTCGTATGGCCCTTCTCATCCTTAAGGGTAACGACGACAGCCGTAAATTCTCCCTTTACCCCTTCGGGTGGGTCAAAGCGAAAAACTTTGTTCTTATAGTATCGAATATTGAAATGTTGGTCAGAGCTGGGATCCGCTCCCTCGCTTCCCTGATCATCATCGGCCTCGCCGGGGCGCATTTCGATCGCGGTTACTTGCTTGTTATCGTCCGTAAAGCTCGCCTGAGCATTGACGCGTCCAGATGTTTTGTTTGGAGTAGCCAGATTTTTGAGGGCAAACCGGACGATTAAAGTCGAGTCTTGCATTTCTTCGGAAAAATTTTCGATCGCGATGGGAACTTCCGCCTTGGTTTCGGCTGGCCGAGGCGCATGGCTGACGACTTTCTCTTTAGGTGTTGCCTCAGAGGCTTGGCTCACCGCCGCCATATTTTCGCCAGTTTTTATGCTGGGCGCATCGCTCGTATCGAGACCATCTAGATCATTATCTTCTGTTTTTAGAGCTTTATCTTCATTACTGACGCTGCTTTTTGCGGCGAGTGACTGGTGATCGCCTGGATAGGCTAACTCATAGACTTCATCATAGCGGGTTTGGTAGGTGAAGATGGCCCCGAGCAGTTTTCGGCTGTGGACCCGTAGTTCACTGTTGATAGAATATTCACGATATAGAAGTCCCGATGCTATAAATGACCAGCTAAGGAGCGCAAGCAGTAAGGTTACACTGAAAGCCGCGGTCTTCAGGGTGAATTTAAGCGAGCGAGTTCGATGGGAGTCGACAAAATAGATAACATTGAGAAAGCGAACTCGCTCAGGGCGGGGGCGCGTGCCAGATTTGTCCTTAGGAGCTTGAGTCTTTTGCATGGTCGGCAATTCCGATCTCGAAATGAGAGATGACCTTAGTTCAATTGTACCACTTTGACTTTATCGATCTAGGGGACTAGCCCTGCAAATAGTGCCCTGCGCAGCCTGGTTCTATCTTCCCAGTCAAAACACCGTAAAAATGTGCCAGGTATGCTGAGATTTCTGAGTTAGAATCGAGAAGCGGTATCTGCTATCGTGCCGATCCTAGGTCTTGTTGCGCACCGTTCCGAGATGAGAAAGGAAGCCAGTGTTTACACCTTTGGCGACAGCTCCTTTGATGAAGTTAGCGATTTATCGCAGTACGAGCATAGGCGATGTGGTATTAGCCACCGCTTGCATCGATCTTTTGCGCAAGATTCCCGTTCCTGTCGAGATCACTTGGATCGGGCGCCGTCCGGCCTTGCAATTGATCAGCAGTGCTTTTCCAGACGTGCGTCCGATTGAAGTCGATCCTTCTGTGAGCAATTATCAAGAGAAGGTGGTTAACGAGCTTAAGGATGTTCACTTTGTGGTGGATTTGCAGACCAACTTGCGATCCCAACTTTTATGTCGAGCCCTCAAGCGGGATCACAGAATTCCGAGTTACATCTGTCGCAAAAGAACGAT
>CANJJY010000402.1 GCA_947474445.1 Oligoflexaceae bacterium | reverse complement strand
GCATGACGAGCGTGCAGCCCTCGATCACTTCAATACCGAGACGACTGGCCTCGGCGGCTAGGGCCTCGTTTTCAGTTCCGGGATTGAAGATTATCCTTTGGGGATGGGCCTTTAGAATATCAGAGCTTAAAACTGCTGATTTGCTTGGGCCTATGTAAAGGGTCAGCGTGTGGATGGACTGCTGAATGGCATGAATATCCCGGACGACTGGAATGCCGAGGACCGTTCCTCCTTTGGGATGAATGCCAATAAGGTGCTGAAAACCGTGTCGCTGCAGCTTCTCCCCGGCTTTATAGGCAAAACGCTGCGGATCATCGGTCAGGCCCATGATGACGATCAGTTCTGCCGTCGCCGTCCGCATGATGCGCGCTCCTCCTTGACCATTGAACTGTTAGTCGGGAACCCGAGCCAAGAGCTGTTTGAGGTCCGCCTTGAGATCAGCCACATCTTCGATCCCGATAGAAAGTCGGATGGCGCTGCCATCGAGTCCAGCTGCAACGCGTTCACTTTCACTCAGATCGCCACCGAAGAAGAACAGGGCCGGCGTGATCAGCGACTCGGTGGACCCAAGACTGGCGGCTAGTTTGAAGAGTCGGCCTTCGGTCACGATCTGTTCGAGCGAAACCTTTTTGTTTTTAAGAGTCACGAGCAGCATGCTGCCAAAATCCTGATAGCGCGAGGCAAAGGTTGCATGCTGGGGATGCTCGTGCAGACCAGGGTATTGAACAGCTTCGACCTTGGGATGGCGCTGCAGCCAAAGGGCGAGCTCTTGAGCGTTGGCGACCTGCTGGCGCCGCCGCAGATGATAGGTCTTCATGCCGCGTAAGATCAGGTAGGCCGCGTGGGGGTCGAGCGTCGCACCGAGATGCACCATCGTTTCGCTGATGTGTTCAATGTGTTTCCTATCGCCGAGGACGATGCCTCCCATGACGTCGCCGTGTCCGCTCGCAAATTTAGTCAGACTATGAATGTAGAGATCGACCGGGGCGTCTTGGAAACCTTGAAAGCCGGCAAAGGTATTGTCGAGGATCGTACACACACCATGACGGCGGGCCTCGGTGACGATGAGGTCGAGAGGCGGAGCCTGGAGTTGAGGGTTGCTCATCGACTCGAAGAGTATGACTTTGGCGTCGGGGAGTGCGAGCGCTGCTTTGATACCTTCATGATCGCGCATGGACAGGCGACTGAGTTTGATGCCGAGATTTTTTAGCGTGTGTTCGGCGAACACGCGCGAAGGCCGATAGCTCTCGATGAAATAAATCAGCCGATCGCCACTCTTAAGCAGGCTCAGCAGAGTACCTGTGATCGCCGCTACGCCAGTCGCCGTTGCCCAGCCGGCTTCGGTGCCTTGCAGCTGCGCGAGAAGCATTTCTAATTGATGGACGGTGGGATTGCCGTGCCGCGTGTAGAAATAACCTGCGCGTTCGCCGCGAAAAATCTTTTTGAGTTCGTCGAAATTCTTCACGCTGAACTTGACGCTTTGATAGATGGGCATGCTCAGAGGGTAGTTATCATCACTCAAGAGGATGGGAGCGATGTGATTGCAGAGGGTTTCTGGGGCGAGTGCAGTCGTTTCGCTCATTAAAAGGCTCCTTTTGAACCATGCTGTGGAGCGATGTCGAGCGGGCGAGACCCGACATCGCTGAGCGAATCCTGCGATCATCCCTCAAATAGGCGATCGCTTCTTGGCGAGAAAGACTCAAACCCTACTTAGTCAAAGGCCAGCGCGCATCGCTGCGGCCCGCCGGAGGGATGAGAACCATCGCAAAGAGTTTTTGTTCCAAAGATCGCTCGCTGGATTTCCGAGAGAACAAATTTTTAAGTTTTTTAAACATCACTTCGTTCCTTGTAGCAGGTCACGCCTACAGTTTTTATCTTAAAAAACCCATAGCGGATACTCAACTCTGAAAACACGCCATGTCGCTCTGTACTTGCTCGATCAGAGGAGACGGTTATACAATTTTGGAAACAGGAGAATCCACATGAAATATTGTCTGCTGCTCTTGGTCTTGCTCAGCTGTACGAAACAGCCCCCCAAACAAGAAGGGCCGGCTCAGGCAGCTCTCCCTGAAGCAGCTTCCCCGGGGAGCGATGCGGCCAATCCTCCCCTCACGCCCTCTCACGCGAACCTCCCTCTGGCTGCCACGTCCGAGTCGGGCGAAGTCCGCGTCGTCCCGCCCGTGACGGCCAAAGATCAGCGCATCTTGGACGAGCTCGCGGTCGAGGCCTTGAAGTTTTCTGAGCTTAAAACGCAAAACAAGAAGGGAGCGGAGTTGTTCAAAACGCTCTGTGTCAATTGCCACGGGACGGACGCGCGCGGCTTTGGGCCGGGGGCCGATGCCTTGCCGGTAGCGCCGACTAACTTCCACGAATGGCCGATCAAATACGGGCGTACTCCGGCCGATATCGCCTTCACCCTGCTGCGCGGGCGCAACGATGGGGTCATGCCGGCTTTGGGGGATGGTCTGCCGCGTCCCGATCTCTGGTCTCTGGTCTATTTAATAGCTGGTTGGTATGAAGCACGCCCCGATGCAACAAAGCCCTAAACGGGCAGCTTGTGTTCAAGCGATGACTCAGTAGGCGCCGCGGCCGGTGAGGATAGCGAAGACTGTGCGGACCATGAGTTTGAAGTCCATCCAGAGGTTCCAATCGCGGACGTACTGCGCGTCCATTCGCATCTGATCTTGGAAAGTCGTGTCCGAACGGCCGCTGACCTGCCAGATGCAGGTACAGCCCTGTTCGACCGCGAGACGATAGAAGTACTGCGGGTCCCATTCGATGGCTTCACTGGCCAAGGCCGGCCGAGGCCCGACCAGGCTCATATCGCCAAAGATGACATTAAATAATTGCGGCAGTTCATCGATACTAGTGCGACGCATGAAAAGTCCGATCCGCGTCACACGCGGGTCGTTTCTTACCTTGGTGTCGCGAGGATCTCCTGGGCGTCGCTCGAGATTCATTTTCTGCCTGAGTTCGGCGGCGTTGATATACATCGAGCGGAACTTATACATCGTGAAGAAACGTCCGGCCTTGCCCACTCGTCTCTGCATGAATAAAACCGGGCCCTCGCTATCGAGTTTGATGAGAATGGCGACGAGGAGGAGAAGAGGACTGAGGGCGATCAAACCCAGCAAAGCGAGCGATAGGTCGATGATCCTTTTCAGAAATCGCTGGACGGGTAGACGGGATAACTCGATCGCGAGGTCAAGGCGGATTTCGGTGCGAAATTCAAGCCCGTTTTGACCAATGGCGACGGGAGGTCGACTGACACGGAGCTGACGCGTAGCCGTCTGTGCCTCGGGCCCAGTCCGGGAATCACGCGGTTGATCCATTTGCTCCATCGATCACTTCCTTCCAGACATTCCCGAGTCAAAAGGCTCAGGTGTGGAAGAAGAAGCAAGCTTGGGACCATACGTAAGTCTTTGTATTTATTTAATAAAAAGGGAATTCTCAGGGCTCAGTCCCGAGACAGGTGTCAGAAAATTGGTCGGGTCTCTTCGCAATCGCTGAGGCTGAAACCAGCTAGCGCGTTGGACTCAAAGTCTCTTGGTACGACTTAAGTTTATCGCTCCAGAGCCTGATCTGTCCGAGCAGATCGGCTTTGACTTCATCCTGAGGTTTGCGACTGAGGATGGGATCGTGACGATAGGCTTCGGCCGTTTGTGCGGCGAGAACATTGAGGTCCGTTTCGAGTCGCTCCGGCGAGTAAGAGGTCAGTAAATCACCGAGCAGTTCCGCCATGCGCACCTGACCCGCTTTGGTCTTGAGAAGGCGAGCGCCCATCCGGTTGATGGCGAGAAGATCGGCCGGGTTTCGCGTCGCCGTTTCATTCCAAACGCGATCCATATCCCAAGGGACGAGAAACAACCGTTCCGTCTGATGATTCAGGGCTAAAAAATAGTTGTTATGCATCCCGTC
>CANJJY010000401.1 GCA_947474445.1 Oligoflexaceae bacterium | reverse complement strand
TTCCTTTTCTTTTCTTCGCAAACGCACGAGCAGGACGCAGAGTGACGGCGGCGTTTCGAGAGTCAGCTTTAGTTTTCATTTTTTGCATTGTTCAATGGTTTACGTTTCGACTGCCAGCCATCACTTCAGGGCGATAGCTGGCAGTTTTTTTTCGCCTGACCATCGCGCCGGCTTTATTGCTTCGCCCCGCTAAAAGATGTAAGCTTGCCGTTTGGCTGCTTTTCTGCAGTATTCTCTCGACATCGAGACCTCACCCGCAACAGGCGATTCATTCAGGAAGGTTGACTTCGACGATGACCGTCCCTCATCAGCGCTCTCTCGAAGAACTATTGATCGCCTATGGTGCGGGGGAGAGGGATGCGTTCGAGCTTTTTTTTCGGCGGACAGAGCATCTGGTGTATAGCCTGATTCGCAGTAAGATGCGCAACGTAGAGAAGGCCCAAGAGGTCTTTCAAGAGACCTATTTTCGGGTGCATCGTTACGTTGTGAGTTTCAAGGCGAGCGAAGGACAGGCCTTGCCCTGGCTTTTGGCGATTGCCCGCAACTCTGTGATGGATAGCCTTAAGGCCGAAAAGCGCCATGCACACGAGGTTTTGACAGAAGCTCTAGAATCACCTGGAAAGCGTGGCGGATGGAACGATCAGATTTTCTTTGAGGAGCTTTTAGTGCGGCTCGGTAAGGAGATCAGTCGCGACGAATTGAGACTTCTCATCGATCGCTTTGTGCTTGAATTGTCGTTTGATGATATCGCTCAGAAGCAAGGCATCGGACAGGACAACGCGCGGCAGCGGGTCTCGCGACTCGTTCGAAAATTGAAAGCGTCCTTTGAACCTTGAGTTCTAGGCGCGGCGGAGAAGGTCAGGAAAGCTCCAGCTTTTCAAAATATAGGTAAACGCCCAAGCCAAGAGATGGCTGGTGCCCAGCGCGGCCAAGATCCACGTACTGAGTTCTACGATGCCCTGACCATGATCGCCATGATACGCGAGCGTCGCTCCCACAAGGCTGTACCAGAAGAGGGCAGCACCGATATTCTTTTTAAGGATGATGCGAAACTGCAGAGGTGAGCACAGAAGCATCCGCAGAATAAAAGTAGGAAAGAGCGCGTAGAGGACACCGCAGATCAAAGCGCAGGTGACCGATGACATCTGCTGATGAAGCTGATGGCTCATCGTTTCTGCCCAAGGGGTCATCCCAAATCCAAACTGACCACAAAAAAGCAGCGAAAGCATGCCGCCGAGCATGACAGCGCAGCTGAGTTTGCTGTGAACCGCGAGTTGACTCGGATTCATATCGGCTAAGATCGCATCACGAACTTCCAACGATAGCTTTTCGGGTGTCGGTTCAAATCGCATAGGGCCGGGCTCCTGGCTCGTTGAGACGGGCACTTCTTTTATACCGGACCTGGCTGGTTTTTGTGACAGCTTTACAGCAGTTTTTCTTGAGGTCTAGTTAAGTTTCTAAAAGGACTAAGATAAATGATCAGTCCTTGAGGGAAAGAGGCGGCCTCTTTCCCTCCGGACCATTAGCTCGTTCGGTGCGGTGGCTGCTCGCTCGTGTCGAGATCCAGCTCGACAAAGCGGAGCCAGCTCCCAAAATCAGCGAGATTTGCCGGCAATATGATCCGCGTACCAGCGCGGGCGAGAGGACGCAGTTTGGTGATGTAGCGTTCTGCGATCAGTAGCTTGAGGGCCTGTTCCCCTCCAGGCTTTTGCACGACAGCGGCGATCTTGGCCAGAGATTCGGCCGTTGCCTTTGAAAGGGTGCGGATTTCGGCGGCGCGACCCTCGGCTTCGTTGATCTGCCGCTGCATCTCCCCTTCGGACAGGTTGATCATTTCGCGCTTTTTACCTTCCGAGAGATTAATTTTAGCCTGCTTGTCGCCTTCGCTTTTCGCCAAGATCGCCCGACGATTCCGCTCGGCTGTCACTTGCTTTTCCATGGACACCCGCACGCTTTCGGGAGGACGCAGGTTTTTAATTTCATAGCGGTGCACGCGGATGCCCCAAGCTTGTCCGGCCTCGTCTAGAACTTGTACGGCTCGGGCGGAAATGGTGGAACGTTCTTCGAAGGTTTTATCTAAATCTAAGGTGCCGATTACAGCCCGTGTCGTCGTTTGAGCTAGCTGAACGGCTGCGTAACGGTAGTCGGTGACGCCGTAGCAAGCTTTGGTCGGATCAGTGACGGAGAGGTAGATGACGCCATCGACGGTGACGTGGACCTCGTCTTTGGAGAAACATTCCTGGGGCGGAACTTCGATCGCTTCTTCGCGCAGGTTGACTTTGTAAGGGACTCGATCGATGAAAGGAATCGTCGTATGAAAGCCTGGTCCCAGGGTGCTGTGATAGCGGCCGAGTCGTTCGACGATAAAGGTCGATTGCGTTGGTACGAGTTGAATCGAAGTCACGAGTTTGAAGACAATGACAAGGCAAACAAACAACCAGAAAAACGTATTGATCATCGAAAAAATATCCATCATCTAGCCCTACCTTTTTTTCATTTCAGTGGAAACCTGGCCCATACCTTCAAAAATTCCTTTGACGTGAGCCATTTCCGCGGGCAAGACCGAGATGTCGGCCGATTTTAGAATCTCGCCCAATTCGTCGACAAACTGTTCGATGAGTTTCAATTTCAAAGCCTGTGTGCCGCCTAGCTGATTGACTGACTCGGCGACCATGGTCATGCCTTCGGCGGTAGCGGCGGCGATCAGACTGATCTTTTGGCCTTTGCCCATGGCTTCATTGATCTGCTTTTGCTTTTCACCTTCAGAGATGTTGATGGCAAACTGACGATCGCCTTCCGACAGGTTGATGCGCGATTCTTTCTCGGCTGTGGCGAGGGTGATCTCGGCTCGCTTTTCTCGCTCAGCTTCCATCTGCTTTTCCAGGGTGGTGACGACGTGCACCGATGGTTCGATGTTCATGACTTCGTAGCGCAGGACCTTGATGCCCCAAGATTTGGAAGCGGCATCGATTTCTTCGACGATTCTATCGTTCAGGGATTCTCGTTCGGAAAAGGTCTCACTCAGGGTCAGCTTGCCGACTTCCGAACGCATGGTCGTCTGGGCGAGGTTGATAGCCGCCAATCGATAGTTGGCGATTCCATAGCTGGCCAGCGCGGGATCGACCACTTTCAAGTAGACGAGACCGTCGACTTCGATCTGGATATTGTCGCGGGATATACAGCTCTGCGGTGGGATGTCGAGGACCTGTTCACGCGTATCGTGGCGGTAGGCGACACGATCTAAGATAGGCCAGAGAATATGAAGGCCGGGACCACCGACTTTCAAAAACTTGCCGAGGCGCTCGATGATCACCGATTCCCGCATGGGAACGATCAACACCGTGAGGTAGACGAAAATCAGAAACAAGCCAGCGAGGATGGTTAAAAAGGTCATGTTTGGTCGCTTCCTTTGGTCGGTAGTTGAACGATCCAGCACTGTCCAGATCGAGAGATGATCTTCGCCTTCTCGCCCTGTTTGATCACGTCGGTGCTCATGCCGTCCCAGGTGCTCTGTCGATAGCGAATGCGACCTGGCTTGTCAGGAGAGATGTCTAGGATCACTTCGACAATCGCTCCTATGGCTTCCTCGTCTTCTTCCACATTGTCGATGACGATGTCGCCGGGGAATAGCCTCAAAAAAAGAGTTCTCACCACCAGAAGGAGAAAGATGGAAGACACGAGGAAAGTATTGATCGCCGTCAACGTTGACTCGATCCAGCCGAAATGAATGCCAATCGCAACGATGCCTGCAGCCAAGCCGACAAAGCTAATGATGGCGCCTGGAATGACAAATTCCAACAGCACGCAGATCACGGCTACGATAGTCCAGACATGTAGGGTTTCCATGGGGGCTTTAACTCCAGGTACAGCGTCGCAGGTGAAGGTCACTTATATCACAAAGAGAGGATGACAAGAATATATATGATTGAATATGCAGGTCGCTGGCGGGGAGGCGGAGTG
>CANJJY010000400.1 GCA_947474445.1 Oligoflexaceae bacterium | reverse complement strand
CGCGGTTTTCTACGGCACTCGTGCTGACGTTCAGTCCGATTCTGATGCGCTGACTGCCGCCATATTCAAAACCGAGAGCGAGGACGGTCTGATCTTTCCACCCCACCGACTTCAAGAACTCTGCCTCCGACCATTCCAAGAGCCTCAAGTCGGCTGTCGCCATCCAATAGGTATCCGTCCACATCGCCCCCACCGCATATTCGGCAGGCACGGCGGAAAACAAGAGATTATCCCGCACGCCATCTTCATCGATATCCCGCGCATCGTTGATAAAAGCAGTCTGTCGCGGTTGATAGATCGCGCCGAGTGTCAGCTGATCGATCTGATGTCGAATTCCGACCAGGGTGCCGACCGTCTGCGATTTGCCGCCGATTTCCGTCATCGTACCTTTGGTCACACTGAGATTGCTCGCGCGCGTATCGACCGATGACCAACTGCCATTGATACCGACGCTGGTCTCTGGCGTTAGCGCCCAGGAGACGCCGGTCGTCAGCGAAAATGTAAACGTTCGACTCTTGGCGCGATAGACACTGTCCGCTTCAGGACCATAGTCAGCTCCCCCGCCGCCGCCATAGACTCCGACCGCCATCGACAAGCGATCATAGATGCGTTGGCCGTAGCCGATCGAACTCGGAAAGGCGGCGGCGGTGCCGGAAATAGGCTTTTTGTAGGCTTGGTCATCGCCATAAGTGGCTTTGACCTTGGGCAGGAACTGTCCATAAGTCATACCAAACACGGCCTGCGATTGTCCGATGCGACCAGGTGCCGTCGCCATCAAGGAAGGATTTTTGTAAAGCGCATCGTAGTAGTTGTAGAAGGAACTGACCCCAGTCCCCCCCATGGCGTTCGATTCGGCGGAAACCCCAATAGGTCGCAATCCATTGAGCGCAAAACTCGTTGAGCCCCAACATAAAAGCAGCAAGCTGCCACGCTTTTTCATCAATATTCTCCCTCAGTATCTCTTGGTTCTATCGTGAGCATTAAACGCGCGTTTGAGCCATCAGCAAGGACCGTAGATCCTCGCTCGCAGGAGCACCGAGCAAGCGCTCGACCTGCCGCCAGACCGGATCAACTTCGGGGCTGAAGAGGACCGAGCGATGCCAGAGGTCCCGCTTGGCCAGATCTTGCCCGAGTTTATCGGAGACCTCGCGCAAGCCATCCTTTTTGAGCGCGAGCCAATGATCGAGATAACTCCCGCAAACCTGTCCAACAGCGTCCATGGACGTCTCGGTCGCGCGATGCGCGAGCATCCAAGGCGACATCACCGCGAGCTGCATCGGTGCCAGCTGCGCCGGCGAGAGACCGGGAATGGCTTTCGCCTGCGCATGGGGTGCATTGAGCGCTTCATAAGCGCAGCGCATATAAGCGACGTTGACCGCGAGATCAAGGCGCGGAATCAAGTCGAGGTGAAACGCGTAGTGATCGCCGGCATGGACGGCATCGACGGTAAAGTGAGGCACAACGCTTTCAGGTCCGGTAAAGCAAAAAACCATATGCGAATCGAGATGAATCATAGGCACCGTCATCCCAATATAAACCATGCGTTCGCCTTGCTGGCCTTCAAACAGGCGCGCGGCTCCGACTGGTTCAGGACTCATGGGCGAACGCAGCGTTTTATGCGGTTCGGCGGCGCTGCCGACTTCTTTTAATTGACAGCTGCGGGCGATCGTATCGAGAGTGCTGAGAGCTAAGTTCTTGACGATAGACATAGGTTTTCTCTTTAGTAAAAATGACGATCAGTGAGTGAGACTCGCCTGCGCAAACAGATCGCGTTTGACGAACAGAGAGCTGGCAAATTTGCCGAGCACCTTACCCGAGGTCAACCACTCAATGTTTTGGCCCGATTTTTTGGTTTTGATCACCTGATCGGCGATGTAAGGCGTCACTGTCTCCACGTGATCGCCGAGGATATTGAAGATCTTTTTAGCTTTTTCCCATTCGCCTGGCTTGTCTTTGTAGGGATCGCGGAGCAGATCGGTAACGACGATACCCGGGGCGATGGCGCCGACGCGAACCGAGGTTCCTTTGGTTTCGCGGCTGAGCGAGCGCGTGAGATAGCGAACAGCTGACTTCGTGCTACCATAGGGCGTCATGAACGGATGAAACTGGCGCCCATTGCTGCCATAACCTTCAAAGTTATACACATGGCCACCACCGCTTTGCAGCATTCCTTGTATGGCTACCTTGCAGCCATAAAGTGCGCCGAGCAGATTGATATCGACAGTCGCCTTCAAATCCTTGGGATCCAATTCCCAGGTATGCTGGTGACCGTTCATCACACCCGCGTTGTTTATCCATATGTCGACCTTTCCGAAGGTCTTCACGGCAAAATCCCACATGGCCTTCACCTGTTCGTACTGCGTGACATCGCAAGCAAAACCCGCAACGAGATGCGGCCCAAACTCGCGACTGAGGGTTTCCCTCTGGCTGAGGACAGCCTTCTCATTGCGACCGTTGATCAAGACGTGGCGGCCGCGTTTGAGAAATTCTCGCGCTAATCCGAGACCTATGCCGCGGGTGCTTCCCGTGATGACTATAGTTTCCATCGAAATCTCCCACTTGGTATTCCACAGCGATGACGACAAGGAATCATAAATTTTTCATGAAAGGCTGGCGGGAGGTTAACACGAGACCCCCGGCCTGAGAAGAACAAATGAAAGCTCAGGGCCCCACCACATTGCGGGGTGTACCTCGCAAAAATGTCCGGATGTTTTCTGCCGTTTCTTCGACGAGTCGACGTCTCGCGCCAAGACTCGCCCAGGCGATATGCGGCGTCATGATAAAGTTAGGATGCTTAACTTTCATCAGCGGGTGATCAAAGCTCGGGGGTTCCGCGGCTAGCACGTCGATACCCGCGCCTCCCAAATGACCACATTCCAAAGCTGAGGCCAAGGCCTCCTCATCGATGAGACCGCCGCGCGCGCAATTGATGACGAGAGCACCCTTCTTAAGCTGTAAGATATTTCCCGCATGCAAAAGGTGCTGCGTTTCCGGTGTCAGCGGGCAATGAAAACTCAAGACGTCGGTAAGAGGCAAGAGTTCTGCCAGCGATCGACGCGGAAATCCATCCGTCTCGATGCCGCCGCTGCGATCGCGCCCGACCAGTCGCACATCCATTCCCAGTTGGGATGCCACCGCTGCCAAACGCCTCCCCTGACTGCCATAGCCAACGATCGTCAGAACTTGCCCGCGCAGGTCGTGAATCGGTCGATTGAAATAGCAGAAATGAGGACTGCCTTGCCACCGGTAGGCTTTGACGTCTGTGTGGTAGGACAGCAACTGACCGCTGAGAGCCAAGAGGAAACTGAGAGTGTGTTGGACCACGGCTTCTGTCGAGTAATGGCGGACGTTACTCACCTGAATAGACAGATCACGCGCCGCCTCGAGATCGACATTGTTGGTTCCCGTCGCCAGAACGCTGATGTAGCGAAGCTGACTGGCGTGGCGTAGACTGTCTCGGTTCAAGGGTGCCTTGTTGCTGAGAACGAGCTGAACTTCGGCGATGCGCTCTTTGACTTCATCAGCTCGACTGGTATTCCAAACCGTCCATTCGAATGGAGTCTCGAGGATGGCGTCGAGAGTGATATCGGGTCCAAGACTTCCGGCATCGAGAATACAAGCTTTCAAGAACGTTCTCCTTCAGCAAACATCGATTCTCGTATCAGTTGACGCGTGGCGCCGCCGCGACGACATTTAAAATCCGACCGACGGCAGCTGCGAGATGAGGGGCTGCATGAGCACAGGCTTCTTCCAGCGAGCAAGGACCAGGCACGATGGGAAAAATGTGGGTAATCCCTGGCAAAGACCCGGGCTGATACGTCGATGCCAAGTCACCCGTAAAGGCCATCACAGGCGTCCTGTAGAGAGCTGCCATGCAGCCGAGGCGGCTGAGAAATTTTCCCTGCGTTGATTGGGAATCGATGCGACCTTCGCCACTTAAAATCCAGTCATAGGCTTTTTCGCGAAGCCTTTGCGGTAAATCGACCGCCGCCGCGAGCAAATCAAAGCCATGTTCGAGCCGAGCCCCCAGT
>CANJJY010000399.1 GCA_947474445.1 Oligoflexaceae bacterium | reverse complement strand
GACTTTCGACCAATGGGCCTGGGTAGGAGGCACGAATACCTCGGGTGATCTTGGTAGCTATTCAAACCAGGGAACTGTCCAATCAACGAATCTCATCGGGGCTCGCTATGATACATGCGTATGGCCTACAGCCACGGGAGCCTTTATTTTCGGGGGCTATGGCTCTGGTGGCTCGTACATGGGTTATGGCGGCCTCAATGATCTCTGGCGCATCGATTTGAACTAGAATTCCCCTGGCCAGCTAAGGCCCCTGAGCGGCCACAGATTTTTCCTCTTCTTTGTCTCAGTCTCAAAACCAACGCGCTCACTCTGAGCGCGTTAGGCACTTTTTCCCCCCCATTTGCGGTATAATGGAAGCAAAGCCTCGGGTACACCTTTGGTCCCCGCGAGGATGCGCCTATGTTGGACGCAGTCCTTGCCCGTTCCGTTTTCTTTATCCTCACAGGAGCTGCTGATGAGCAGTCGAATGTCTACCTTTTGGATCGCCATGGGGCTGGGACTTACCGCTCCCTTCGTCACGAGTTGCGTGACTAAAAAGGAAAAGAGCGAAGAGACGACGGCCGAAGGGCGCCTCACGGAAGAACAGCACAAGCAACTCGAAGATGCGCGCGCAGAGATGGAGATCGGCCGGAATATGGCGGGACGCCTTCTCAAGTTCTACGGTGCCTACCAGGACGAAAAGCTGGTCCGCTACGTGAACGAAGTGGGGCTTTATGTGGCGAAGTTCAGCGAGTTTCCTGAGCGGCGCTACATGTTTGATGTTTATAACAGCGATGCGGTCAACGCCTTCGCCTGTCCAGGTGGATACATCCTCATCTCGCTTGGTGCGGTCAAGAACGCCTCGAATGAAGCCGAGCTCGCCCACGTCCTCGGCCATGAGATCGCGCACGTCGGCAAAAAGCATATGTTCAACACCCTGGCTAAGATGAGCAAGGACGAGCTCGATAAGACGGCCGAAGAAGGCGCTAAAGCTGCCCCACTGCCCGAAGAGGTCGTAGTCCGCAAACGGCCGGCTCCCGAAGAAAATGTGATCGGTGCGCTGATCGCCCGCTATCTATCTGGTTCGGCCGCAGGATTGAACGTCCTGCAGGCTGCCAAGGCAGGTATGTCCCTCGTGATGGAAAAAGGCCTGGGATCCGATCTTGAATACGAAGCGGACCGAGAAGGAACCCACTATGCAATCAACGCCGGCTATTACCCCAAGGCGCTGGTCAACTTTCTGTGCCGCATCGAAGTCAACAAGGGCAAGCCTAAAGATTATTGCTTGAAGCCTGAAAAAATGGAGGCAAAGGCCGACGGAAAATCCGTTCTCGAACGGACCCATCCGCCCATTCCCGAACGCGTAGCGAATATCAAGACTGTTCTCATTGCTGTAAAAGCAGACGATATCATTGGGGCTAAAGGCAAAAAGCGCTTTGCGAAAATCAAGGAGCGGTTGAACGGTGGAGAATCGCGTGCCGACAAAGATGGTGGAGATGACGATGAAACTACGGGAAAGGAATAACTCTATGAACCGTCTGATGCGCTGGCTGCTCTCTACGTTCCTTCTCTCCGGCTCAACCCTTTGGGCCGATCAGTTCCACTACAATAACCTCGTCGTCGGTGAACGCGCGATGGGTCTAGGCGGAGCTTTCTGCGCCGTGGCCGATGACGCTTCAGGCCTGATCTATAATCCGGCCGGTATCGCCTTCGCTCTTTCCAACGACATCACCGGTTCAGCGAACGCCTTTTACAAGAAAAAGGTCACCTATAAAAAGACGATCGGGAGTCAGGACTTTACCGAGAACAGCGGCGGAACCCTGGCGCCTTTCTTCGGCGGTATGCAGAAGATGGATAGTCTTCTGCCCGGTCTAGCTTTTGCCTTCGGTCTCTATTCGATCGACTCAGAATTGAAAGATCAAAACGACCTTATCGAAAACATCGGCACGCTCGAGCGCTTTCACCGAACGACCAACATCCGGGGTTCGACGACGGGTATGGGCGCAGCGGTCGCCAAGCGCATCTTTCAAAGCGCTTCGATCGGCTTGTCTCTCTCTTTGATCACGGTCGACGAACTCGTGCAGGAATATCAGGATGTGAAATACACCGATGCACGATTTGTGGCGCAGAACTATCGCACGCAACTGAAGGGCAGCGGACTAGAAATCGGATTCGGTTCTCAGTACGCAATCGGAACCTGGTCTTTCGGCCTCAGCACCAAGATTCGTCAGGTCATGAGCAGCGAATATCAGGTCGCTCTCGATTATCATTCCAATCTGGATCCCGCGACATCTCAGCTGACGGATCTTTTCGCGATCTTTACTAACACCACGACCGACGACGCTCTCGGAACGATGCCGACGGAAGTGCGGGTAGGAACTGCATGGTTTCCTTCGGCTTCTTTTCTATGGTCATTTGACGTGATCCATCATACTAAGACAGAAAGTGATAAATTACCCAAGCTCTTCAACCGCGAGGCCGTTACCAACTTTGCAACCGGAGCTGAATACTATATAACACCCTCAATACCCGTCAGGACCGGGGTCTTTACGAATTATGATACCAGGCCGAAAGTGGAAGCGGGCAAATTGGGGCAGGCAGATCACATTGACTATTTAGGCTATTCTCTCTTCTTTGGATGGGTCCAACCGAACAGCCAAGTGGCTCTCGGTGCTATCTATCAGAGTGGCGATGGTAAGTCGCAAAAGATCAACGGTGCCGCCATCCAAGAAGTAGAAGCCCAGTCCTTCACCTTCGCCCTGTCGGTCACTCACAGCTTTTAAAGGTGACAAGATGACTACAGATTCCATCCCTTTTACGCCGCAGGGATATTCTGAGCTGAAGGCGGAACTTGATAGATTGAAGTCGCAAGAACGTCCCAAGGTCATTCAAGAGATTTCTGATGCAAGGGCCCATGGTGATTTGCGAGAAAACGCTGAATATCATGCAGCGCGGGAAAAGCAGAGCTTTATCGAAGGGCGCATTCAGCTGCTCGACGATCAGATTGCGCGAGCCAACATCATCGATTTTACTAAAGAGCGACCAGAGACAGTGAAGTTCGGTGCACGAGTGACCGTCGTCGATGAGGATTCAGGCGAAGAGAAAACCTATCACATCGTCGGCGATCTCGAAGCGGATATCACCAAGAACAAACTCTCCATCGCATCCCCTCTGTCCAAGGCCTTGCTCGGACGCCGTGCTGGCGAAAACTTCGAGGTTCAGGTCCCTAAGGGCGTCAAAGAATTCAGCCTCATCAAAGTTGATTATTAATCACGTTTGAAGGTAGCAGCCCATAAAAAGCGGGAGATTGCGCATTTCCCTTTTTCTATGGTGCGGTAGCACGCCGACGAAGCCCCCCTGTCAGTTACCTCGTGAGGGCGCCGGCTATAAAGACGGCTGTCGGTCGGGTTTGTCCAAGATCGGCCAACCAAGCTTCGATGCCGGGCAAACGATGCACCAGAAAATCGGCGTCAAATCCCACTTCCAAAGCACCTTTTCGATGTTCTAGACGCAAAGCGCGCGCAGCTGTCCACGTGACGGCTGCGATCGTTTCCGCGGCGCTGAGGCCGCAATAGAGAGCTGCTAGCCCCGCTGCAAAGGGCAAATTGGGCAAATAACAGGATCCGGGATTGAAATCGCTCGCCACGGCGATGGCGCAGCCAGCCGCGCGCAGGCGCGCTGCGCTTGTATAGGGGATGCGTGTATAAAGGGACGTTCCCGGTAAAAGCACGGCGACGGTGCCGGCCTTGGCCATTGCCGCGAGACCGGCGTCACTCGCCTTTTGCAAATGATCGGCACTCGCTGCGCCCCAAGCGGCGGCAGCTTCGGCCGCACCGCTGCTGACAAATTCATCAGCGTGCAGCCGCAGAGGCAAGCCCAGGGCGCGCGCCTGGTCGAGCAGAGGCCGGCTTTCAGCGACGGAAAAATAACCATCCTCGACAAAGGCATCGACCCAATCCGCTAAATTTTCTGCAGCGACTTGTGGCAAGAGTTGATGCGCCATGGCCTGAACGAAGGCGGATTTGTCCGTCACTTCTTTGGGAAGATCGTGAAGGG
>CANJJY010000398.1 GCA_947474445.1 Oligoflexaceae bacterium | reverse complement strand
GGGGACCGAAGTCGATCGAGCATATTCAATATCTGCGCGTTTACATCGGTCATCTCCGGCAGAAGCTGGAATTGGATCCTAACAAACCACGTTTGATTCTCACGGAACCTGGTGTTGGTTATCGCCTCCAGTACACGGAACCGCTCACCTCGAAACCGAGTCTGTCCGAAATAAATCCCTCGCTTCCGCTTTGAGAAGACTCTCTTGGCAGGGGCGGTCCTTCAGTTGAAACCATAGACGTAGGATCCGCTCATACCTTGTTTGTCGACGACGATCCAATAGAGATGATCCGACAAGCTCGGAATATCCAGAGCGAAGATCCAATTCTCCTCAGCGCTCTCGCCTTTTTCCGGAGGAAAAATATCGGGATTCAACTCGCGATTGCGGTAGAGAGTGAGGCGTGTCGATTCTCGATTGAGGTGATCGCGCAGGAGATTTTGAGCGCCCCTCTTGAGATGTTGGGGGAGCTGCGCACCTGGTGAACTGAGAGAATGTTCGGCCGCGAAGGCCTCCCAGGCTATGGACAGGGGCGTTTCATCGTGGGACATATCCTCGAGAACCTGAATCAATCCCGATTGCAGAGCTTTTGAAAGGCTCACCGTCGCCTGACCTGCAGCGCGCTCATGGCCGAGAGGGGCCTCTTCCGGAGTGAGAATCAAACTCAGGCGTGGCCACGCAAAATCCTCGTTGATGATGACGCGAGCGCGGGCGGCTTCATCTGCAAAATCGTGGCTATCTACTGTCGCGTGAGCGGGAACAGACTCGGTTTCGCAACGCATGGGTTCCGTCTCTCCGTAAATACCATTGATATGACCGTAGGTAAAAAAGCCGCCCAAAGTATCCTGATCAAGTTGCATGACGCTCTCAGGAAACAGGAGGGCGATCGTTTCTCCGCCACTCGCTTGCGGCGCGACTTTGGAATCGCGAAGTGAAAGAGGAAATTGCAGGTAGCCGCGATGAACCCAAGGACGGTAGCGCATATTATTCACGAGTCCATTCTCATGCAATTGCTCGTGGCGCACGCAATCACCGCCCATGCGGCAAGCAAAGTCGGCTTGAAGATCGTAGGAGAGCAGGAGCTGCCTCGCATCGACTTGTTCAAAGCGTCCCGACAGCTGAGCAAGCGCATGCGATCCACCATTCCGCGGTTCCGCCTGACAATGAAACGAGCGCGCCGTCTGCCCGTAAAGGGGAGCGCAGGATAAAAGGGCCGCGATAAAGGTGGTTCGCATCATCGGTAACTCCAGCAATTTCTTTGCTTTCTCATTCTTAGTCCCTTTGCCCGGCAATATGAAGTGACTTTTTTAGCTAGGAGATATCCAATTATTTGAATAGTTTGGGTATTTCCAGCGACTTCTCATGTGGGGAGCACCTTTGAGTTCTTCCTTGCGTCCTCGACCTTCTGGTCCTTTCCTGGTGACATCCGCCTTTTTCGTTGGTTATAAACAAATAAGTGCTCCGTGCTTTTGTCCCAGCGCGGCGCCGACTGCCTTGCAGGAGAATGTTTTTTATTCTGAACCCCCAACGGTGAGGAGGTACGATTGAAAAGTCCGGATTTACTGACCCGGCCCTCCCCTTTCTCGCGCCTCGCAGCGATCGTCTCCTTACCTCGCTTGGTTCGCTTTATAGGGCGCCGTCTCTACCTCCTCTGGGTCCTCGGCGCGATTCTAACGCTGGTCCTCTCGGCCCTCTGGCGCTCGTTTCATGCGCAACTTCCGCATTACTGGACGGGAGCCGTGACGGCGGGCGATGGCAATCTAACCCTCCAAGCGGCGGAAAGTGCCGAAGGTCTGCGTCTGGCCCTCGTTGGCCCCGGGAGCCAAGCGCTTCCGGAAGTCGCCATTATTCAGGGCACCGAAGGGGCGGCGGCCGACCTCGTTTGGAAAGGACCTCGTCGGGCATGGCCACGCCAGGGACTCACCCTCAGCAAACCAAGACTGGCCCAGCGCTTTTGTCTCCTCCAGGCAGCGGACGCGACGGGCCTAAGCCGCGACCTCCTGGTGGCTCAGCAACATTGGCAGATTTTGGAAGCCCGTCTGTGTCTCGAATACTTTTGAAGATCCTTTAGAACGAGTCGAGAGGATCTGAAAAGTGACGCTATAGTCCTGTTTTTAATAGATTCTATTCAACCCGATCCGCGCGTCTGCGCCTATCCCCGTGGCCTATCGCCACACCCGGCAATAAAGCTCAAGCTCTACCCAAATCCCCGCTATTTGTTCATACTCAATACAAAGCCTTAGCTCAGCATCATCAGTTCGGACAAGGTCCGGCCTTCCACGAGGTGTTCGATGGGCCCATCCTTTTCGTGTTTTACGCAGCTCACGTGCATGATGATTGCCTCCCTGACTCTGGGGATAGAATCTCCACCTCTCCAAGCAAACCCTGTCTCCGAATCTTTTGTCACGCGCCAAGGCGCAGAACTCAGGCTCGACCAGAAGCCATTCTATTTCGCCGGCGCCAATCAATATTATCTCTTCTACAAATCCCAGCAGATGGTCGATGAAGTCTTAGAAGACGCCGCGCGCATGGATATGACGGTGATCCGAACCTGGGCCTTCTGCGATGGGGTTTGGGCCCAAGGACAATCGCTGCAGCCTCAGCCGCGCGTGTATAACGAAGATAGCTTTCGCAAGCTCGATTATATCGTCTATCGCGCCGGACAACTGGGTCTCAAGGTCAGTCTCGCCCTCGTCAACAACTGGGATACCTTCGGCGGGATGGATGCTTATGTGAATTGGTCGAGTTCCGCTCGTACGCACGATGACTTCTATTCAGACGGCGAAACACGCGCCATCTTCCGCGACTACATCAACTATCTACTCTATCGCACCAATTACTACACGGGCCGTCGCTACAAAGACGAGCCAGCCGTGATCATGTGGGAACTCGCCAACGAGCCTCGCGTTGAACCGCAACGGCAGGAACAGTTCTATGCGTGGATCGATGAGATGGCCGCATATATTAAAAGCATCGATACCCAGCATCTCGTATCGAGCGGTTCAGAAGGCGACATCGCGACCGATTTCGTCCGCACCCATGCCTCGCCCCACATCGACATCGCCTCGTTTCATCTCTATCCTGAGCATTGGAATCTGAGCGACGAAGGCGCTCTCAACTATATCAGGCGGCACGTGAAGCAGGCGCATGAGCAGCTCGGAAAACCCATCTTTGCGGGCGAATTCGGTCGCACCCAACGCGGGGTGCGCGATCGCGTCTATCAGTCTTGGTACGATGAGTTCGCGCGTCTGCGCGTCGACGGTGCCCTCGTCTGGCTTCTTTCCGGTCATCAAGAGGATGGTTCGCTCTATCCTGACTATGATGGCTATACCGTCTATTATCCAGAAAGTCAGGACACGGTGCCGGTGATCGAGAATTATACGCGTTCTATGCGCATGAGAATGCACTGAGATCTCTGCGTGGCTTTGATCGGCGGCGTCGACATGCCGCTGCTGTCTTTGGAAGAAATAATAAATAAATTATTAATTACAGGCATTTATATCAAAACCTTGAATTAAATGGATTTAATTCAAGCTTATGGCTAGAAAAGACAATGATATTGGATAATTGCATTTTTAATTTCAAAAAAAACCTCGCAATGGGTCGCGTCTCCCTAGGAAGAACTTGAATGAAGAGTTGAAGCGCAGGGGACTTCCGATGGAACTTCGCATACTCAAAAACAGGGGGTCTTCTGGGTCTTCTCGGAAGAAAGTGGGTGGTGAGGAGAGATGGCGGTTCCAAGTGGATTCGAACCACTATCGCAAGCTTCGGAAGCTTATTAGATACCTACTGTATGGCGAAGTTACACTTTTGGGGTCGAAACAACAACCCGTAACTGGACTATTCAGAAGCTATATTTTGGCCTTTAGGGCCTTAGGTATTGGTCGATAGGCTTTCGTTGTAGACGGCCGCACGAAAGCGCTGATAGCGGATCAATTCCGTCTTTGACTGATTGTCAATTTTTCATGGGATAAGTCGATACATGGGAAGTGTGACGGCCGGGGTGTTCGTATTTCGAAGGACCAATACCCCGGCCGTAG
>CANJJY010000397.1 GCA_947474445.1 Oligoflexaceae bacterium | reverse complement strand
GCCTCACCGCTCAGGCGACCATGGCATTTTTTATATTTTTGTCCCGATCCGCAAGGACATAGATCGTTGCGGCCAACCTTGTCGCCCTGCCGCCGTATCGTTTCTGGAGTCCGGCCTTCAGGAGCTCGATCGCGGCTGCCATGATAGATCATCTGATCAGCACTCTCGTCACCATCCTCGACCGATTCTCTTTGGGGGCTAGGTACAGGTGCATCAGGATGAACGAATTGCATAGTGGCTTGATCAGGCTCACGCACCAGCGGCGCAGCTTCGCCGTCTTCCAAGTCAGGGGGTGGCATTCTGATGAGCGCCAAAACCGTCTCGTCTTCAATGCGTATCATCAGGCTTTCAAATAGCTTGTAAGCCTCTCGCTTGTATTCCTGCAGAGGATCACGTTGGCCATACCCTCGCAAGCGCACGCTGTCTTGCAAGGTCTCCATCGTGCGCAAGTGTTCCTTCCAGCTTTGGTCGATAATCTGAAGATAGACATAAGCTTCAATCTTCTTCATGACTTCATCGCCGACTTGTCGCCGCTTGTCTTCATACCCTTTATGTAAATAGGCGTGCAGAATTTCATTGAGGGCAGCGAGGGAATGATCTTGAGAAGAGGAGAGCTTGCCTAGATCGATTTCCTGATAGAATTCAGCACTTAATTCTTTGCTGGCCGCTTCAAAGTCCCAACCGGTGCTGTTGGTCGTTTCTGGCGAATATTTGGTCAGAATACCCTCAATGATGCTCTTCAAAGCATCACCCATGAAGCTGGTCTCGAGCGAACCTTCGAGTAATTTCCGGCGTCGTGCATACACAACTTGCCGTTGCTGGTTCATGACGTCATCGTATTCGAGAACGTGCTTTCTGGACGAGAAGTTCTGCTCTTCTACCCGCCTTTGAGCTTTCTCGATCGCACGTGTCACCATGGGCGAGATAATGGCTTCGCCTTCTTTCATACCGAGGCGTTGCATGATCGCCGACAAACGATCGCTTGCAAAAATACGCATCAAATCGTCTTCAAGCGACAGGTAAAACTTGGTCTTTCCGGGATCGCCCTGACGACCGGAACGACCTCTCAACTGATTGTCGATCCGTCGCGATTCATGGCGCTCCGTTCCGACAACATAGAGGCCACCCAATTCACGCACGCCCTCTCCCAGTACGATGTCCGTTCCGCGGCCAGCCATGTTGGTAGAAATCGTTACGTTGCCCTTGTAGCCCGCTTTGGCGATGATGCTGGCTTCACGACTATGGTTTTTTGCATTCAAAATCTCGTGAGGAATATCGCGCTTTCGAAGCAAACTCGAAAGGAGTTCAGATTTTTCGACGGAAACCGTACCAACAAGCACGGGCTGGCCAAGTTTTTGGGCGCGAGCTATCTCATCGGCGATAATTTCGAATTTTTCTCGAGCCGTCCGGTAGACTTCGTCTTGATCGTCGATACGGATCAGGTTGCGGTTGGTAGGGATAACCGTTACATCAAGGTTATAGATCTTCTTAAATTCGACTGCTTCAGTGTCGGCCGTTCCCGTCATGCCGGCAAGTTTGGAATAGAGACGAAAATAATTCTGAAAGGTGATCGTCGCCAGGACCTGCGTCTCGTTTTCCACGGGCAAATGCTCTTTGGCTTCCAATGCCCCATGCAATCCATCGCTATAACGCCGACCCGGCATCAATCGTCCTGTGAACTCATCGACGATAACAACCTTGTTTTCACGAACGACATAATCAACATCTTTTTTGAAAAGGATGTGGGCCTTTAATGCCTGCTGAACGTGATGGAGATATTCAATATGGTGAGGGTCGTAAAGGTTGTCGACATGCAAGCGCTTTTCGAGCTTACTGATTCCATCTTCGGTGAGAGTCACGGTTCGCGCTTTTTCGTCGACTATATAATCACTGTCTTTCTGTAAGCCGGGTATGGCCGCGTTGACCTTTACGTAGAGCTCGCTCCTGGTCTCAGCTGGCCCTGAAATAATTAAAGGCGTGCGGGCTTCATCGATCAAAATCGAGTCGACTTCGTCCACGATACAAAAATTGTGTTCGCGCTGGACATAGCGGTTGAGTTCGGTCTTCATATTGTCGCGAAGAAAGTCGAAGCCGAATTCGTTATTTGTTCCATAAGTAATGTCAGAAAAATAAGCGGCTCGTCGCTGCTGGTCTGTGAGGCCATGAACGATGAGACCTGTACTGAGGCCAAGGAAACCGTAAAGTCGGCCCATTTGCTCGGCATCGCGTGTCGCGAGGTAGTCGTTGACAGTGACGACATGTACGCCTTTGCCGGCGAGGGCATTGAGATAGACGGGCGCGGTCGCCGTAAGGGTTTTTCCTTCACCCGTTTTCATTTCTGATATGCGACCCTCATGAAGGGCCATGCCCCCGATGAGCTGCACATCAAAGTGCCTCATCCCTAAAACCCGCGTAGCAGCTTCGCGAACCACTGCAAAAGCCTCGGGTGCCAAAGAATCAAGCGTCTCGCCGCGGCTCAAGCGATCCTTAAACTCGACCGTCTTCGCCTTCAGCTCATCATCGCTCAAGGGTTTGATTTTATTTTCGAGCGCTGTTACCTGATCAACAATCAAGCGGTAACGACGAATTTCTCGATCGTTTTTAGTTCCAAAGATCTTGCGAGCTAGATTCAACATGGATATGTTCCGCGGCTACTTGTTAGGTTGGCTCATCAGCGGCTTGCGGGCGAAGATCGCTCGGCGACCGCGAGACTGCGCAAAAATGCCCAGACAGGCCGTTAAGTATAACGGCAATTTCAGGCGGGGGGAATGGTTTTCCACAGCCAGATCGGGCTTCTCACGCTGCGGCCCAGGCCAAGTCAGTCACGGTTCTTCAAGTGCTCGAGAGTCTTCGGAAAAGGGCCGAGCCAAAGTTTCGAAGAGGCGGCGAGGTGCCAAGGAAGTGTTCTCAAAAATTAGGGGATATTAAGAATAAATTTGCGCGGATCCGTATTGCTGCCATTGAGGATGACTTCGTAATGGAGGTGAGGACCTGTCGTGCGCCCCGACATGCCAACCGTCGCAATCTGTTCTCCTCGCGCCACCTTTTGTCCGGGTTGGACAAGGTTTTCGGCATTGTGACCATAGCGTGAGACGACGCCGTAACCATGGGCAATCATCACAAAATTGCCAAAGCCATCTTTAAGCCCCGAGAAAATTACCACACCATCAGCCGGCGCATGGATCGGAGTTCCGATGGGAGCGGCAATGTCGACGCCCATGTGAACATCGCGCTCACCAGTGAAAGGTGAAGTTCGGGGGCCGAAGCCTGAGGTAATCCAGCCGTCCACTGGCGTCACCGACGGCACAGAGGCCAAGAGCGAGCGCTGTTGGCTCAGAGTCGAAAGCAGCTTTTGTAAGCGGAGAGCATTCTGATTGGCATTGTTACCGAGATTTTTCATTTTTTCAAAAACCGTGCGAAACATCAGTCGATCGAGGTCGATACCGAGGGGAAGATGCTGTTCGTCCTGAGGCATAGCCTGCTCTTCTTTCACACGGCTATACTCCTGGGGCGTGAGGGGGCCGATGCCAGTGCGCGAGGAGAATTTCTTCACCTTTAACTGAGTCAGTTCACCGAGTTTTTCGCTGTAATCCTGCACTCTCTTGAGCGACCTTCTGACTTCTTCAAGATTACTGAGCAAGAGTTGTGCTTCGCCTCGCAGACCTTGATTTTCAGATGCTACTTTCTGATAGGATTCGCGCAAACCACGTAATTGGAAATAGTCATAAATCAGATAGCTAAAAAGAATCGTGGCGATAAACGATGTGAAATAGGTCGATCGCAAGACCCAACGTGGGAGCTTGATTTGTCTCGTTTGTTTGGCGTTTTCAGGAATGAAAACAATGGTGATCTTGCGCATTGTCGCTCCCTTCGAGCGGAGGGGAACCTCGATCAAGTCTCGTCAATCGCAGCGATATCGTCGATGGCAGCAATGATGAGGGTGATGTTATCTTCGCCACCGCGCTCGTTCGCTAATTCAACCAATTCTTCGAGTGCCGCTAATCCTAGTTTACTGCATATCTGTGAGATTTCGGCATCGTTGATTTTGCCGTGTAAGCCGTCGCTACAAAG
>CANJJY010000396.1 GCA_947474445.1 Oligoflexaceae bacterium | reverse complement strand
GCTGCTTTGGTTTTAGTTTTGCACGGAATAAGGCCAGAATTTGGTCTGCTGTGGGGCCGCGCCACTTTTCTTATCGAATGCACAGCGCTCCTACTTTGCATCGGGCTTAGTTTTGCTTCCGCCCAAGCAAGTGCCATGCCTGGACAGTTGCAGGGAGCGAAGAGCAAGGCCAGACTCTTCTCTGCCCTCATCCTTTTATTTTCGATGAGTCTCGCCGTTCACGGCGGTTGGAACGTCAGTGAGCACGGACTGAATGCTTTCGTCGGGGGCATGACGTGCAGCATCATGATTGCTTTTTCCTCAGTTCTGCCTCTGCTTTGGGGCTGGCGCGAACTGCGACGCGGAGCACCGACGGAACCGCGCCTTGCTGGTTTTTTCCTATCCGGTGCTGTCGTCACGGCGGCGGTTTTCGTCCAGCATTTGATCTGTCCCGTGGATAATGCCCCGCATCTTTTGGTGTGGCATACCCTTCCCCTTATCCTCATCATGGCGATCGTCTATCGAGTTGCTCCCAAGCTCTTTCGTTGGTAATCGCCCACAAACAATGGGGATCCTTAATTGCTCGTTAAGGAACGATCCATACCGCAAAGGCGGAATTCGCCGCGCCCAACCTCGATCCCGTGCCCCATTTTCCCTCAGGCTTCACTCAGCGAGGTCGATACAAATTCATGGAGTTTGTCGCAGCCTTTGAATCCTGTGTACATCCCCTACTTCTTTTGATCGAATACGAAGAAGACGGGCAACACGTCGGTCCCTGCGATCTGCATGCCCTCAGCGACTTATTACAGGCAGCCTAGTGAATGGAACTGTAACGCTCGCAGGGAAGTCCGGTCGCTAGCTCCTTGGCCAGCTTTACCAGCGCCGTAGCGTCGGGAGTCGGCAGGGGACAGAGGAGGTGGTAGGCGCTGCATGCATGTCGATACGTCAGTTGTCGCGGCAAAGCTCCGTCGGGCACGCGGCTCACTTGACTCCAGACAAATAGAGGCTCGACCAAAGAGTTCAGTTGCTTCAAGCGAGCTTCGGTTTTAAGCAACATAGCTTGATTGGATTCTCTATTCTTCTCATTTTCATCGAGTTCGACCCGCACCGATTGGAGACTATAGCGCAGACTGACCACTCGTTCGTCGACATCGAAAGCTGGAATCGCGGTCGGAGGCATTTGCTTCAGCGCAGTATAGTCTCGCTCCAGAGAGACGAGACGCGTGCGCAGGTCTTTACCCCTCTGCTGGGCGATAGAGATCTGATCTTTGTAGAGTCTGATGTCGTTTTCAAGATTGAGGAGGGTGCCGGCTACTTCTAGCCTACAGAGCTCACGCACGTTTTGCGGATTTTCATCGGCCAAGAGCAGAGTGACTTTCAGGAGCGCAGCACACAGAACAAGCAATCTCATGATAGGAAAGGTCCGCATGAGTGCGCTCCTGAGAGAATATCTAGCGAAGGGCTTCTAGTTCGCCAGCGATTTGGATACTGTCGACGGTCCACCCATCATAGTTCAATGTAGAATCAGATTCAAGCCGCAGCCGCAGTCGAAAGCTTTGTCCGTCAGCAACGAGGCCGCTCAGGGGAAGGACGCGATCTTCCCAGTCCTTGCTGCTGCCTGTGACTTTTGTCAGGAGCTTCCAAGTCTGCCCTTGATCTATACTGACTTCAACGTAACCAAAATCATAAGAATTTTCTAGAATCCAGCGACTGCGCAAGCTTACTTCAAGATGAGCTGAGTTGAAGGCCAAATCGCGCGTGACAGCGCTGATATTGGAACCCTCCTTGTAGTTGCCATCTGGGCTATCAGAGAGAAGGCTCATGCCGTCTTGAAGGTGAAGTTTCCACGGTGCATCAAGACTGAGCCATTGGGTAGCATCATCGTTTTGAGTTTCCCACATCACTTGCACCTCGGGTAGAGCATAGGCGAAGCTGCTGGCGATCGGGCCGCGATTGCCCACATTATCTTGAGCACGGATGGTCAAAAATCCTGCTTCGTTATAACTGAAGCCTTTGAATTGCAAAGTCACCTCGCCGTCCACCTGTGTGACCAGGGAAGGGAAGAGAGCCTCGGCGCGTTGCCATCCGGCTTCGTCTGTCATGGGTTGAGGACTGCGGCGCACCATATACTGACTTGCCGACCCCAGTTCTCCATCATCACCCGCAGCAGGAAAGGTGACGCTAATGGTATGGAGATCCAGAGCGGAGACTTCCGCCTGCTCGATCGCTGAGGGGGGCGTTGTATCATCTTCGAAGGCGCTGCTGGCATTGATGCGACCAAAGGAGATGCGGCGGCGCAGAGCATCGGTGACGATCGATGAGAACTGGAGCTTGGCTTTCAAATCAGCTGCTGCAGCGTTAGGGAAACGAGCCATTGCCAGCGCGACGAGCCCGGTGACATGGGGCGTCGCCATCGAGGTTCCACTTTTAACGCCGTAGGCATTGCCGGGTACCGTCGAATAAATATCTTCTCCCGGTGCAGCTACCATGACGGTTTTTGCGCCGTAGTTGGAAAAGCTCGAGAGCTTATCCATGCGATTGATGGAAGCGACGTTGATGATATTACTGAGAGCGTAGGAAGCTGGATAAAAAGGAGTGGCGTCGATATCGACCCCATCATTGCCAGCAGCAGCGATGAACAGCAGCCCCTTCTCGTCGGCCTTCTTTATGGAATTATAGATCGCATCGGAAAACCCACCGCCGCCCCAGCTGTTATTGGTGACTTTGAGACCTAAACGATTGGCATAATCGATCCCGCGCACGATGACATCGACGCTCGTTTCTCCCGCTCCGGAAAAAATCTTGATAGGGACCATGCTCACAGCCCAGTTGACTCCGGCCACACCGATGCCGTTGTTTCCGACCGCTCCAATCGTTCCGGCGACGTGTGTTCCATGACTGTTGTCGTCCATGGGATCATTGTCATTGTTAAAAAAGTCCCAGCCGTGCCAATCGTCGACGAAGCCGTCCTCATCGTCGTCTTTACCGTTGGTCCTCTTGTCCTGTCCCTGTGTATCGAGGCCTGTTTCGCCAGGATTTTCCCAGATGTTGGCTTTCAGATCTGGATGCTGGTAATCCACGCCGCTGTCGATGATACCGACGCGAACCGATCGACTGCCAGTCGTCAGCATCCAAGCTTCTGCCGCTCCGATATCGGCACCAGCTACACCTCCTTGCTGGCCTGAGTTCTTCATCCCGTATGTTTTCGAGAAGCCAGGATCGTTCGGTACGATGTCGGTGAGGTGATAGATTTGATTCACCTCGATGCTTCGAATGTGAGGAAGCGCGGCTAGGGTCTCGGCCTCAGATTCAAGCTCAGTGTCGCGCGCGAAGCGAATCAGGTAGGTCTCCTCATTGAGTCGCACCAGTTCGGCTTTTCGCTGCGCGATCACGGTGCGGAGGCTGCTTTCCATTCCAGACTTTTCTAGAGTTACGATGATCTCATCGGGGACATGAGGATAGGTCGAGTTGAACTTGGTACTCTTTTTGGAACAAGCTCCACTGATGAGCGCGAGACCAGTCAGCAAACTTCCCACTAAAATGCGGCCATACTTCATGTCGGAATCCCCACCTTGATTAAAAGATATGGTAACGCTGCGCTTGGCGCGTGCGGATTGGGTTGGCTAGTAGGCTTTTAGGTTACAGAGCTCAGGGGCTCATTTGCGGGAAGGATCGCCAGCGACCTCGGTTTTGCTCGACGTGAATCGCACGCTGCAAAAAGGGTAGATTTCCTGAGCTCGGGGGCTCCTGGGTCTGTGGTTTGTCTTATCTTATTATAGTGTTTGCTTAGGGAGACGTAAAGGAACCTCAAAGATTCTAAATTCGACTCTTAATCCTTCCTTCAATTCTTACTTCATAGCGAAAAAAATGCCGAAAATCCAAGGTCCTAACAAGTGACTTTCTTCATTGTTCAAATGCCTACAATTATTCGACTTCGTAAAAATCCTAAAACCTCCGTCTATACCTTGATAAAATTTAGACATTATCTAGTCCCGTTAAGAATTCCCAAATTTTAGCCGATGAGTTACCTAGCGGGGAGTTCATGAATCACCCAAGGGGCAATACTTCAATGGCTCACGGAAGAAAATTACTGTCGATACTTACACTGAG
>CANJJY010000395.1 GCA_947474445.1 Oligoflexaceae bacterium | reverse complement strand
TTCGGTCCCGAGCGGACGATGAGGTTACTTTAAGGAGGCACCTCGATGTCGGCCGAAGTAAGCATTGACCAGCAAAAGCTGCGTGAGGTGGCGCCCGTCGCCCCAACATCGCCTCGAGCTCTCAAGCTCGAGGCGGTTTTTCTTCATTTGGCCGTCTGCGCGATTCTCTTGCCCGTAGCTGCCCAGACCTTCATCGGCTTCGTCCTGGTTATTTCATTTTTGCTCCGGCGTGGTCTTCCTGCCTTGACGCCGACCTGGCAAAGCGAGGGCCAAAAACAGCTGCATCAGATCTGGCAAGCTTTCGTCTATGGCCTCGTCACGGTGTGGGTGATCTATCTGTTTGGACTTGTCGCCGAAGTCTTACAGTTGGGCTTCAGCGATCCTGTCCTCGGCAAAGCCACGATGCAGCATCTAAGGCTGATCGGTAAGTCCGGCATTTACGGTGCTTGCATCGTCGTGACTTTTCTCTTGGCTAGCTTGCGCAAGAAACCCGGTGAACCTCTGATTCGCGTCGACTGGGTTTTGATTTTTGTCGGCCTCTATATCGCCTACATGGTGGGCCAGCGGTATTTGGGCTGGGACTGGGTTCACGGCTGGCAATCCCAATTGCCTGAAAATCGCTTTGCTTATGGTGTTTTTCGCGGTTCAGGATTGATGGGTCATCCCCTTACGCTGGCTTATAACGCCATGATTCTTTGTCTCCTCAGTTTCAGTCACGGACTCTGGCTCTGGACCAAACGCGAGAAGCGTTCACGGCAGTGGTTTGCGGTGAGTGGCGGCGCGATGCTCATTATCGGCTTATCGGGCAGTCGGTTTCCCATCTTTGTCAGCTCTCTTCTCGTCGTCACAGGGCTTGTGATCTACCTGCGGTCTTTCACCGCCATGAGTTTCAAGCGGATCGGCATCTATTCCTTCCTCACGATGGCCTCCCTCAGCCTGCTTATTGTTTGGCTCGATCCCCACCTTTATGGGCGCTTTCATGAATTTCTGGGGAACTCAGGTCAGGGACTGCAGGGAGAAGATCGTTTTATTTTTTGGAAGATACACGCGGAGTTGGCCCGCCTTCATCCCTGGATGGGAGTGGGCCTCGGCTATTACACATCGATACTCAACGAGGCTTATCAGCAGCATGGCCTCACTCTCCTCGACCGGAAATACAATGCACACAATATTTACTTGCAGGCCCTCGCTACGTCCGGCCTCCTCGGTTTCTGTGGGCTGCTGACTTTTCTCGGAAGCTTTCTGCGCCTCGGCCTAAAGCTTTGCGCTCTATCGGCTCATCTCGGGATCATCCTCCTCGTTCTCGCCACGATGATAGGCGGAATGATGCAAAATATATTAAGTGATAGCGAATACCTCTTTGCCCTGTGGTTTGGTCTGGGCCTCTGCTTGAGCTGGATTTTGGAATATCGCCAAGAAAAAATTACCGTCCTGTAAGCGTCGGGACCCCATCGCCCTCCCCTGGCCTCTATGTCCTTCCTTTCATAAGGTTTCGGAGCCACCTATTCAAGTCAGGACCCGGAAAGGTCGATAAGAGAAGGTGGTCGGGAGATAGAGGAGCATCCTATGGCAGACGAAGGCAACGATCTCAGGCAGGAACATCGCTTTCAATTGCGCGGTGCTTTCAACAATGCGTTTTTTGCGCTGGGCAGCCGCACAGTGGCGGTCGAACCCCTCGACGTCAGCCGCAACGGACTTGGTCTCCTGATCGATGACGCTTGGGAATACGATGATATCGCCTCTCTCCACATTATCTTCCTTGAGAACCAAGCACCGATCACCCTCGAACTGCGCTACAAACGTCACGAACGAAATAGTCGTGGCCTGCATGCACGGACGCGCTGCGGCCTCGAACTATCTGAAGACGATAAGCGACGCGGCATTGACCTCATTCAACTCCTGCAAAGCACCAATTCCGCCTTGCAATTAATCTGCGCCTAAGCGTCGTATTTGGAGATATTGGCCCTGAGGCCAATCATCGACGCGTCTAATTATTTTCGACGAGGAAAATTTTGCTGTTCAGTATCAAGGGGAAGAGACCTATAATCCCCCTATCCCTGATTTTCACATTTTGGAGTCCTTCATGAACTCGAAGAAACTTGGTTTTTTGGCAGCCTCTGCTTTTACTCTCCTCGCCGCTAACGCTTTTAGCGAAGTAAAAACCGTTGCAGGCAAAGACGGCAAGCAGATGTTTTGTCAAAATGCTCAGTGTAAAGGCAAGTCTGAGTGCGGCGGCGCTGGCAACCAGTGCAGCGGCCAAAACAGCTGCAAAGCTCACGGCTGGGTCACTGCTGCTTCGAAAGCAGAGTGCGAAAAAGGTGGCAAAGGCAAGTGGAAAGAGTTTAAGACGGCTGACGCCGGCGCTCCAGCTGCTGCCCCTGCTGCCGCTCCAGCTGCTGCTCCTGCAAAAGCTCCTCACTAAGTTCCCTCAGAGGGGACGCAAGTCCTCTCTCTTTTCCTGCTAAGGAATCCCTATGAGCTCCCAGTTGGGTTTTGGTATCGGCCTCCGCCCCAAGCACTTTCCGGACTTCCTCGCTCAAGCTTCCCTGCCTATTGATTGGCTCGAAATCGTCAGTGAAAATTATATGGGCGTCGGTGGTCGCGCACGACTCGTGCTCGAGCAGCTCCGTACACGCTTTCCTATCGCCACGCATGGAGTCGGACTCTCGATTGCCGGCGTCGATCCTCTTGATCAAAAATATCTCCGGCAGCTGCGCGAACTCATAGGCTGGCTTCAACCGTCGCTCGTTACAGACCATCTGTGCTGGACCTCTTGGCAAGGTCATCATTCTTACGACCTGCTCCCCTTCCCTCTCACGGAAGAAAGTCTTCAGCATATCGCCGGGCGTATCAACTACGTTCAGGAGTATCTCGGACGCACGCTGCTCTTTGAGAATCCTAGTTGCTATATCGATTTTCAGACTTCCACATACTCCGAGCCTGATTTCCTGGCGACGCTTTGCCAACGGACGGGTTGCGGCATTCTCCTCGATCTGAACAACTGCATGGTCAACAGTCGCAACCTCAATTGGGATCCTTGGGAATATTTAGAAAAGTTGCGATCCGAAAGCGTCGGGCAATTTCATCTAGCCGGGCACAGCGTCGAAGAATTCATCTCAATCGATACGCATGATCACGCGGTTCCCGAAGCTGTTTGGCAACTCTTCGAACAGGCTGCACAACGTTTTCCTAACGCCAGCGTTCTGCTCGAATGGGACGATAAAATTCCTGAACTCTCTGTCATGCTCGAGGAGATCGCTACAGCGCGGCAGCGTGCTGCAAAGCCAGGTGACTGGGATGGCAGCAGCCTGACGCCTCAGCGCCAGCCTCAGACGGCGAACCCGCCCATCACTTCACTCGATCGCATCCAGCATGATTTTTTCTCGAGCATTTTGAGTCCGAGCGAAAATACGGGTTGGAAAACCACCCTGAGAGAGACTCCGGCCGGTGCTAATCGCGGTCTTCACGTCTATCAAAGCGCCTTTCCTCTGCGCATCATCGATGTTCTCAAGAACACCTTTCCTTCGGTCCACTACATCCTCGAAGACGAATTGATGGCCGCCCTCGCTCAAGATTACGCTGAAACTCAGCCCAATCAGCATTTTTCTATCAACTACGTGGGAGGGCAACTGCCCGCGTTTCTGCGCGACAAAGCTTCACCTTATAACTTTGGCGTTCCCCAATCTCTGATCGCAGCCATCGCGGCTTTTGATTGGACTCATTATGAGCTTTTGATCCGTCCGGACTCCACTGAAGTGCCCTTGCATCAAAGTGAATTGGCTGCGTGGACACCGGAACGTTGGGAGGAGCAGAGCTTAAAGCTGCGGTCTGAATGCAGCCTTCTCCACCTCGATTGGCCAATCTTTGATATTTGGACTGAGATCAACCAAGAACGGACCCCCATGCCTCCCGCGCCGGGGTCTGAATTATGTCTCTTTAAAAGAGAAGAGGGACATATCCACATCGAAGTCCTTCCCCAGGCGGAAGATGCCTTCTGGACCAAGCTGTCTGCGGGTGCCACGCTCGCGACCTGCGTTGAGGCTTTGGGTGGGGATGCAGAATCTGGAGTCCAGCGATGTCTGACGATTTTTGTCGCCCTAGCCGCGCAGGGGCTTCTCACGTTGGA
>CANJJY010000394.1 GCA_947474445.1 Oligoflexaceae bacterium | reverse complement strand
TGCGGAGCATAATGTTCGTTACTTCGTTCAAACCACCTTCCGCAACTTGAATGTAGCTGATACCGTCGTTGGCGTTTCGCTTGGCTACGTCCATGCTCGACAATCGAGCGCGTATCCGTTCGGATACGGCTAGACCGGCGGCATCGTCAGCGGATTTGTTGATCCGTAAACCTGAAGCCAAACGTTCGATGGAGCTGGACACTTCTTTGCGGCTGTCGGACAATTTCTTCTGCGCGATCAACGATTCGACGTTGGTCTTGATTCTAACACCCATGACAAAAACCTCCTTGTTAAGAAACCGATAAAAAAATCAACGCAGGAGCTGCAAAGCCATCTCTGGCATTGCATTCGCTTGCGAAAGAACCGAAATGGAAGACTGCTGAAGTACTTTGGCTTGCATGAGCGATGAGGTTTCTTCCGCGAAGTCGACATCGCGAATGCGACTTTTCGCAGTGCTCATGTTTTCTGTTTGAACGCTGAGGTTACTGACGGCCGTATCGAGGCGACTTTGGATGGAGCCGAGGGTGGCGCGCTCGCCATTTACCCGGTTCAAGGCGTTGTCGATAGTACCTAGTTTGTCGCTGATCTCTTCGCGAGGAATGGCATCGCTGCCATCACTTTCAATAGGGCCAATCTCTGCACCTTTGCCGAGACCTAAAAGTTCAGAATTGAAAGTCTTAAGACCAGCGAGGCTGAGCGAAATTGTGTCAGCATTAGCTTCTGGTTCGCTGTTGTTGATGCCCACTTGAATGACCAAGCGATCCTTTTGATTTGGATCGAAGATCTTCTGCGAGTTAAATTCTGTGGTATTGGAAATGCGATCGATTTCATCGACGAGTTGTGTATACTCACGATTGAGATACCCTCGCTCGACGTCCCCTATCGTATCGGATGAAGACTGAACCGTGAGTTCGCGCAGACGAATCAGTATATTGCCGACTTCGTTGAGAGAACCTTCGGCGATCTGCACCATGGAAACGGCGTCGCTGGCATTGCGCTTGGCTTGATTAAGGCCGCGCACCTTAGCTCGTAAACCTTCAGAAACTGCGAGACCCGCCGCGTCATCAGATGAGCGATTGATGCGATAGCCTGAAGCCAATCGCTCTAAGCTGCGGTTCATTTCATTGGCGTTATTCTGCGTGTGGCGCTGCGAGATGAGAGAAGACACGTTTGTGCGTATGCGCAAGCCCATTAATTCCTCCTTGAAATTCCTTCAATCCCGTACCTGGATTGAAAAAGGCGCTACAATTTGCAAAACTCCCATCGAACGTTTGGCGAAAAACTTAAAGCGGGTGGGGAAGACAAAGAGGTTCGATGCTTGTCCCCGAGAGGCGATGGGCTTTGAGATTTGGTAGGGCTGGCAGGGGCTTGCGGGTAAAGACTGACGAGGGATTTAAAAAAGCTGTTATTTCAGTGGGTTACAGCAAATATAAGCAAATGATTTTATTGACTTATTTGGACGAGGCGCCGAGGATCAACTGAAGTTCTGCTTAAATGTAAGAAAGTACGGAGCACATGAAGGGTTTTTGGGAGAACGACCAAGATGAGCCGATCGATGATTTCGAGGGGGCAAGGCAGCGAATGCTTTGCCGTCTATCGCGTCTCGGTTCAAATCGGGTCTGGCTAGCGTGTTCTGGCGGTCTTGATTCGATGGTTTTAATGCACACATTAAAAACCTTATGTGGCGAAGGACTGACGCAGAAACTTGGCGTTTTACATGTAAATTATCGATTGAGGATGGAAGAAGCAGACCTGGATGAGGAATTCGTGACGCAGCAATGTGCGGCGTCGGACGTGACCCTCAAGGTGCTCAGGGTCGATCCGACCGAACATCCACCGGGTCTCAAAGGGGTGCAGGAGTGGGCGCGGGATCTCCGTTACCGCTGGTTCGCCTCGCAAGTCGAGGCCGGGGATTTGATAGCTCTGGCTCACCATGCTGATGACCTGGCGGAAACGATTCTGATGCGCATCGCGCGGGGCGCCCATCTGGGGCAAATTTGGGGAATGGAAGAGCTTAAAGAAGGAATCTGGCGACCTTTTTTGCAACTTTCAAGGGCTACCATCGAGCAGGAAGCAGAGAGGCAAAAAATTCCGCATCGGTGCGACAGCTCGAATGATAAGCTTAACTATAGCCGCAATAGGGTCCGCCACATCATACTTCCGGAGCTGGAAGCCATGTACCCGGGGGTGCGTCGCAGTCTACTCGACCTTGCTGCCGACGCCCGTGCCTTTGTTCGCTACAGTGAAGGGACTCAGATCGAAGGTGGGGTCCTCAACGCTGTTCAGCTGGCAAACCTGAGTCCAGCCGTGGCTCGTCAGAAGGTGGCCGCCTTTCTCAGCGGTCAAAGAGAAGGACGACAGCTGGCTCGCCGATCACTTAACCTTCTTCTTCTTGCCCTGAGGCAAGAACAGGATATGACCCTTGATCTGTCAACCCGAGACAGAGCCGTTGTAAAGGCCGGAACTTTGCGCATTGAACGCAGCGAAGAAAGGAGTTCGGCACGCTGGCAGCAGTACCGAAGAGTTCTCGTGGATTCAACTGTCCGATCTTGGCTTCCGAGGAGTGCAACTTTTGAGAGGCTTGACCTGCTTGAAGAGCAAACGTGGTTGGTCGATAATGAAAAGACGAGGTCTCGTTCGGCGGACAATTCCTGCTGAGCGAATCGCTCCGAACGGCCGTGAAGAGTTATTCGGGTCTCTCGCAAACTTGACGCAGAAAGCCTGCCGAGAGAAGCGAGCCACCTTAAGTTTTTGTTCCAATTTAACTGGTGGCATGTAAAAACTGGTAGCATGCTGGCTCGCCAGTTCACTACCAGCCTACGTGTTATCTGACATCCCAGATGAGGAGAGCGAGACCCATGTCCAAGGTTAAGAAACCGAACCAGCAGATGAAGTTAACGCTCGTGCTAGCTGGTCTGCTTTTAGTATTCGTCATGTTCAACATCATGTCACCGAATACCGCAAGCGATCAGACGATGAAGTTTGCGGACTTCATGGACGAGGTCGATCAAAAGAAAGTCACTGAAGTGACCTTTCGAGGCAACGAATTGGTTGCTGTCCGAGCCGACAGTACCGTTTTTCGGGTGACCGCTCCGCAGGATCCAGATTTGCGCACGGAGCTGCGTGGCAAAGGGGTGCGCGTCAACTACGAGCAACCTGAAGGCGACGGGCAAAGCATGTGGAAATCAGTGATCGTCCAACTGATCCCCATCATTTTCATCCTCCTCTTCCTTGGCTTTCTCATGCGTCAGCTGCAAGTCGGGGGCGGCAAAGCCATGTCCTTCGGCAAGAGCCGGGCAAAGCTACTGAATGAAAATCAGACCAAGATTACTTTCGAAGATGTCGCGGGAATTGAAGAAGCCAAAGGCGAGCTCGAAGAAATCGTCGATTTCCTCAAAGATCCAAAGAAATTCACCCGTCTCGGCGGGCGTATTCCAAAGGGGGTTCTGCTCGTCGGACCTCCCGGTACGGGGAAAACGATTCTAGCCAAAGCCATCGCTGGCGAGGCGGGAGTTCCGTTTTTCTCGATCTCAGGGTCTGACTTCGTCGAAATGTTTGTCGGCGTCGGGGCAAGTCGGGTTCGCGATCTTTTCGAACAAGCCAAGAAGCAGGCGCCTTGCATCATTTTCATCGATGAGATTGATGCGGTCGGACGGCAGCGCGGTGCCGGACTCGGCGGTGGCCATGACGAGCGCGAGCAGACTCTCAACCAGTTGCTGGTTGAGATGGACGGCTTTGAAACAAATGAAGGTGTCATTTTGATAGCGGCCACCAACCGGGCTGATGTACTCGACCCCGCTCTCTTGCGGCCGGGCCGTTTCGATCGCCGCGTTTACGTTCCTAAGCCCGATGTTCGCGGGCGCCGCGGTATTCTAAAAGTTCACACTCGCAAGACTCCCATGGGCCCCGATGTCGATCTCGATATCCTGGCGCAAGGAACCTCCGGCTTTTCTGGTGCTGATATCGCAAATCTTGTCAACGAAGCGGCTCTCCTGGCCGCTCGTCAGGATGCCAAAACTATTCACATGACTCACTTCGAAGCAGCGAAGGATAAGGTCATGATGGGTCCTGAACGCAAAAGCATGATCATCAGTGAAGAAGAAAAGCGCAACACGGCTTACCACGAGGCGGGTCACTG
>CANJJY010000393.1 GCA_947474445.1 Oligoflexaceae bacterium | reverse complement strand
CTGATGGCGTGACGAATAGCGCCCGCTTGGCCAGTCAATCCACCACCGACAACGTTTACCAAGATATCGTACTTGCCGACGTTCCCAGTAAGCTCAAGTGGCTGACGGATAATCATTTTTGAGGTCGCACGGAGGTAATAGTCGTCGATGTCACGCTTATTGATGACGATAACACCCTTGCCCGGCTTCATATAGATACGGGCGATCGAGGTCTTGCGTTTGCCAACGGTATGAACTGTTTTGGTAGCCATGCTTATTTACCTTCCTTAACCGTGCGAACAGGTGCTGCTGTTGGCTTTTGCGCTTCGTGAGGATGCTCACTACCGGCGTAGATTTTAACGTTGTTAAAGACCTTCCGACCGAGTTTGTTGTGAGGCAACATCCCACGAACAGCGTGTTCGAGTACGCGCTCAGGATGAGTCGCCAACATATCTTTAGCGGAAGTAGCTTTAATACCGCCGATGAAGTTGGAGTGACGGTAGTACATCTTTTGGTCGAGTTTACGGCCAGTCAGAACCACTTGGCTGGCATTGATAATGACGACGTTGTCACCACAATCCAGGTGCGGCACGAAGCTTGGCTTATGTTTTCCGCGCAAAAGCCTTGATACTTCAACGGCAATGCGACCGACGGGTTGGTGTGCGGCATCGATCAGGACCCACTTCTTTTTAATATCGGTGGGCGTAATGCTAGTCGTCTTCATGGGAACCAGATCTCCACTTCTTATCGAGCAGCTTCGGCCAACAAGACATTCTTCCGGCTTCGAGCTAGCTACTCTGGCGTAAAATCACTCATTTATCTCAATAGAGATGACGCATCACCCCCAAGAATCTCTACACCACAGAGGGCCGGACTATAGCCGATCTTTTCAAACCTGGTCAAGATCTTGTTCAAGTCCGTCAGCCCTCAGCTCCACATCTTCTTTCGCTTCAGAAACTAACCCCGGCAGGATAACGTGGAAAGGGTATAACATCCCTTATATTCCCCATGCCAGTGACATACTGTACTAGGCGTTCAAATCCAAGCCCAAAGCCCGCATGGGGTGCCCCTCCGAAAAGTCTAAGCTCTGTATACCAAGTCAATTCGGCTGCATTGATCTTAAATTCTTCCATCCGCTGCTTAAGAACATCAACTCTATCTTCTCGCTGGGAACCACCAATAATTTCACCTATACGCGGGACAAGGACGTCCATAGCAGCCACGGTTTTACCATCGTTGTTGAGCCGCATGTAGAAAGCTTTAATATCTTTGGGATAATCAGTCACTATGACAGGTTTCTTGAAAACCTGATCCGTCAAGAATCGTTCGTGCTCGGTTTGAAGATCGATACCCCAGGCAGGCGCAAAATCGAATGTCTGTTTGGATTGAATCAATTCTTTAACGGCATCAGTGTAACTGATACGCGCAAAACTTTGATGTGACAGCTCTTTGATTTGCTCGATACTCATGTTCTTATAGTGCTGCCCAAGAAACTCCAGCTCGTCAGGACATCGCTCTGCAATTTCACGAAATATAAAACGCAAAAATTCTTCCGCAAGAACCATATCATCATGAAGTGTAGCAAAGGCCATTTCCGGCTCAACCATCCAAAACTCAGATAGATGCCGCGTAGTATTAGAATTTTCTGCCCGAAAAGTAGGCCCGAAAGTGTAAACATCGCCCATTGATAGGGCCATCGCCTCACCATTGAGCTGCCCACTGACAGTGAGGTGGGCCGACTTCCCAAAAAAGTCCTGCTTGAAGTCTATAATTCCTTTTGCATCTCGCGGTAATTTGTCGAGATCTAAGGTGGTGACTTTAAAGAGCTCACCAGCCCCCTCACAATCTGCTGCCGTAATAATCGGGGTGTGAACCCACTGAAAATGACGCGATTGGAAAAACTCATGAACGAGCATCGACAATGCATTCCGGACGCGAAACACTGCTCCAAACGTGTTGGTCCTTCCCCGCAAATGAGCGATTTCTCGCAAAAACTCGAGTGTATGTCCCTTTTTTTGAAGAGGATACTCTTCAGGACAGGTACCCAAAACTTCGATATTATCGACGTGAATTTCCCATTCCTGGCCTTTTCCCTGTGACGCCTTCATAACGCCGTCAACACGAATTGCTGCGCCTGTACTGACTTGAGCTAATTTATCGAAGTTAGGGTTAGCGCTGTCCATGACAAGCTGTAGATCTTTTTGGGTCGATCCGTCGTTAATGACAATAAAAGCCACATTTTTGGAAACGCGTTTTGATCGAACCCAGCTGTTGATAGTGAGCGATTGTCCGTCGCGACCGTTCTTTAGAATAGTTGCAATGCGTTCACGCGCCACGAATTTATATCCTTTCTTCGTCTCATTCGCATCGCTTCAGGCTGCGAGAGACTTCAATGTGAACTGACTTTCAATCTCAGTTTTCTAGCGTCTGTAGGGACGAAACACTCAACAGATGGGGGGCCGCTTTTGTCCGGCTGGGCCGGTCCACCGGATTCTCACCGGATTGCCGCAGAAACACTTTTTCACGCTGCACCATTTCCTGCCACTTGGCATAGGGCATACAAACATCCCCCGGCCCCTTCTGAACCTCACAATAAACTTCGTAATATACCGCAAGGACATTTCTCGCAACTCTGTACCAATTAAACTTCCGAATCTGCTCGTACCCACGACGTCGCATTTCGTGGCGTAAGGGAGCGTCGTGGAGGACACGCGCAAGCGTCTCAGCAAGCTGCGAACAGTCATATGGACTTACCATGAGGGCGGCATCCCCAACAACTTCCGGCAGCGAACTCGTATTTGAAGTAACCACTGGGGCCCCACTTGCCATAGCTTCAAGAGGAGGTAATCCAAATCCCTCGTAAAGGCTGGGATATGCAACCACTTTAGCTTGGCGATAAAAGCGCTTCAGCTCTTCATCACTGACATATCCCTTAAAGATCACATCGCGATGGTATTTTTTAATCTGCAACCTAACCGCCGCGAACAAGGGACTTTCACCCCCGATCAAAATCAGTTTCGTTTGAAGATCGGCATGTTCACTGCGCAGACGTTCGTAAGCTTCGATCAGGTTTCCAATATTCTTCCTCGGCTCTAGGGAGCCGACATAAAGAATGTAGTCGCCCTCTTCATCCGCTCTTTGATCTCTAAATTTTTCACCGCCAAATGTTTGATCGACGGCCCAATAAATGAGACGAACCTTATCAGCATCGATATTGTAGAACTGCAAGAGGTCGTTGCGTGAGTTATTGCTGTTGGTAATGACGCGCGAAGCTCTCCGCACTAATCGGGGAATAGCAAAGTTATAAGCGGTATGAAACACGTAGCTGTACCACTGCGGATTCACCACAAAACAGAGATCGTGGATATGCACAACTGATGCCCCCTTGTAAAAAAGGGGCGCCATATTTGCCGGAGAATGCAATATATCGATTTCATGCTTGCGAGCTAGTCGCGGTAATACAAATTGTTCCCAAAGATGATTGCGAAGATTCTCACCCACTTTGAGTCGACTTGTAACCAATTTTACATTCGGATAATTCCATTCTAGAGCCTGGTCTTCACCCGTAAAAAGGACATACTCATTTTCTTGATCCATCTCGAAAAGTGTCTTAATAAGATTGTAGGCCGCCCGCTGGACCCCAGTTCTTTTTGCGACAAGAAAACGGCCATTGATTCCGATACGCATCATAAACTCCGCTCTTCAACAGGCGAAGATGCTGAACCTCTACCCACGTGCAACAGCGAACGTCGTTTTGCAGTGCGACTTGCTTTTTCACATAGCTCGTACACCTTAATCGTTTTCTCGATCATTTGATCCCATGAAAACTTTTTTGCATGTATCAATCCTTTTTTACGCAGCACTTCTCTCAGGGGTTGATCGTAGACACCTTGCTCAAGCGCCTCAGCAATAGCTCTATAGTCAAAAGGGTTGGCAAAGATGGCATTGTCACCGACCACTTCTGGCAAGCTCGACGATCGAGCTACAACGACAGGGGTCCCGCACGCCAGAGCTTCCAGGGGGGGCAAACCGAAACCTTCATAGGTCGAAGGGTAAACGAATAGGTCCGTCAAAGAATAAACCGCGGGCAAATGAGCTTCTTCGATGAATTTGGAGAAATATACAAGATGCTTTTTCCCGTAATTCTCTGCAATCTTGATGAGATTT
>CANJJY010000392.1 GCA_947474445.1 Oligoflexaceae bacterium | reverse complement strand
CGTAGGTAATATGAGCAAAGACGTCGTTCTTCGCTATATTCAACAGCAGAAAACTGAAGGCATGGGGAAGTAAACTTCCCCAGATGATAGACACACAGCCTTACATCCCCTCTTTGAAAAGAGGGGGATTTCGGCTATTCATTCTAAAGGCTAGCGCCATATAAAGACAAGACTTCAGAAGGGAGACTTGCCATGCGGATCCGTGATTTGCAGATCGATGATGCGGCTGTCGTCGCTCGCCTTCACGTCCAGACGTGGCACGACACCTACCAGGAGATGATGCCACCTGAAATGCTTGCAAGGATGACGATTGAGAACATGTCTACTTTCTGGCGCCAAGCGCTCGCCTCTGGACATGAATGGCCGCAAAATTTTGGAGCTGAGAACGAAAAAGGCGAACTGCTAGGCTGGTGTTCGCTGGGCAAACCTCGCACCGAGAACAAAAAGGGCCTCGAACTTTGGGCGATCAATATACCGAAGGCTCATCAAAAATTAGGGGTTGGTAAAATGCTTCTTCTGGAAGCGATGCGCCGGGTGAGAGCGGCAGGTGAAAACGCGATGTACCTCTGGGTCGTCGATAAGAACCAGAATGCGATCGACTTTTATCTTCGCTTTGGAGCCGCGTTGACGAAAGAGGAAAAAGCCGAACGTGGCGTGCGCGAGATCGCTATGGAATGGTCCGATTTAGAGTGTGAATTAGAGAAGATCAAATAAATGCGATTCACTTAAACTTCGACAGTAAGATTTGCCAAAAATATTCTTAATTAAAATAGAATGAGCCGGTTCGATCGCATGGTTCATTCATGATATACTCGCCTTTATTTTCCAAAATAGAGGAAGGCTAGACACATGGGTCTTTACGTCGATGGATTTCTGCTCCCCTTGAAAAAGAAGAATTTGCCCGCTTACAAGAAAATGGCAAAACTCGGTTGTAAAATTTGGATAGAGCACGGCGCCTTGAGTTATGTCGAAGCGGTTGGCGACGACATCCAAGTCAAATTCGGCCTTCCTTTCCACAAACTGCTGAAAACCAAGCCGTCGGAAACCATCGTAATCGCCTTTATCACATATAAATCCAAAGCGGATCGCAATCGCATCACGAAACTGGTGATGAAGGACCCGCGACTGGCGAAGATGACAGGTCCCATGCCTTTTGATATGAATGCTATGTGCTTTGGTGGCTTTAAAGCCCTGGTTGAGGGGTAGGGTCTTGCTCCAGAAATGTCTTGGAGGCAGGGTTATTTGAGTCATGGGATTCGTTTCTCGGCAACGGCGCCGGCGATTGGAGTGCATTTTTATAATTCTATTTGAAGATTGATATGACAAGGTCGATGATTTTATTGAAGCCATTGATTCCGATGATTTTGGATTAGCGGAAAGACAGCTTCCTTGGTCTCCATTTGGGAATTAAAAGCTTTGTGAACAGTTTTGAGAAAGATTACTAAGGTCACCTGTATGTGCTGTGATAAGCTATTCAGAGCAAAATCATAAATGTTCGAGCTTGAGAGGTTGTTTTGGAAGCTTCTATGTCTCTTTGCGAAATGAAAGAACTTTACGCAGAGTTGGATCGCTATGTTAAGGACAACCTGAATCTGCTGCTAGCGGTGGAAAAATGCTGGCAGCCCAGCGACCTCCTGCCGAATTTCGCGGCCGAGGACTGGCTTGATCAGCTGAAAGCCTACCGAGAGACAGCACGCAATCTGCCCGATGATATCCTGATAACTCTGGTTGCTAACGTGATCACGGAAGAGGCTCTGCCTAGTTATCACTCCTGGCTGAGCCGTCTGGGACCGGGCTTTGACAAATCAGGTGCCGATCAAGGCGGTATCGCCCAATGGATGCGTGGGTGGGTCGCCGAAGAAAAGCGACACGGTGATGTTCTCGCGCGTTATCTCTATTTCAGCGGTCTTGTGGATTACCGATCCATTGAACTTAGCATCCAGCACCTCATACGAAACGGCTTCGATCCTCTTACCGAGAACTGTATTTTCCAGGGCTTCATCTATACTTCGTTCCAGGAACGCGCGACCTTCATTTCCCATGCAGGCGTGGCGCGTGAGGCTCGGAAACATGGCGAACACAATCTGGCCCGGATCTGCGATCAGGTCGCCGGCGATGAAGCGCGCCACGAAAAGGCCTATGAGCGCTTCGTGGGTCGACTTTTTGAATTGGATTCCGACAGATGCATGCTCGCCATGGCCTCGATGCTGCGTAAGACAGTCATCATGCCTTCACGTATGATGACGGACGGCGTGGATGACAATATTTTCTCGCTATTTTCGGCCATCACGCAGCGCAATGGAATCTATACTGTGGTCGACTATGCAAAAATAATGGATCATCTGGTACGGCTTTGGAAAATTGAGACGCAGACTTTCCAAACAGCTGAGGCACGACAGGCCCAGGAATTTGTGGCTCGCCTTCCGGCCCGATATTTCCGTATGGCCGAGAGAGCGATCGAACGTCCCGTGAAAATTCCCAAGCGGCCGATCAGTTGGATTCACGACCGCGTGGTAAATATGCCTTGAGGTCTATGGGTGCAGGGACGCCTTATTGTTCGAGCAATGATTTGCCTTCCAAGACCTCCAAGCGCGCGGTCAGATTCCGTATCGTTTTGAGCAACTCGGGAAGCTTGGCCGTTGCCACTGTCTGTCTTCGCCAGTCGGAAGCTGGCACTGCTGGCATTCCAATATATTCTCCGGGTTCTGTAATGGGTGAAATAATCCCGCACATAGCTCCGGCGGTGACGTTGTCAGGAAGTTCAAGTCCCGGAGCCACCCCGCTGTGGCCCGCACCGATGTATCGTTTTCCCGTCTTTACACTGCCCGCCAAACCTCCTAATCCACAGATCATCGAATACTCGCCCATTTGCGAACCGTGGCCTACGTGAACATGAGAATCGAGTTTGCATCCGCGTGCGAGTGTCGTGTCGTTGAAGCCTCCGCGATCGACTGTTGTATTGGAACCGATTTCCACATCTTCCGCCAGGCGCACGGCACCGATCTGAGCCACTTTCTCAATTCCATCACGCGTCGGCGCGAATCCGAAGCCATCTCCGCCAATGACAGAGCCTGGTTGGAGCAGATTATCTCGCCCCACTTCACAGCCAAACATCACCGTCGCGCCAGCGAACAGTATACTCCGATCACCGATTTTGGCTTTAACCCCTATGTAACAATGCGGATAGATTATACAGCCTTCGCTCACTTCCGAGTCCGCGTCGATATAGGCGAAGGGATAGACGGTAGCGCTTGGATGGACTTTCGCTTTGGGATGGATAAAAGCCAGTTCGCTCTGACCAGAAAACGCATGCTCGTATTGAAAGAAGAGACGTGAAGCTTTAGCCATGGCTGCATATGGATTGCGATGGACCAGCTGAGACAAGGGCAATCCGTCGATGCGCTCGGCCAGGATCACAGCTGCAGCCCTTGTGGAATCGAGTTTTTCTCGAAAACGAGGATTGGTCAGGAAAGTCACTTCGCTGTCAGACGCATTCTCGACTGTTTGCATGCCAGTCAGCGGGCGAGATAGATCTGTTTCCGCGGGAGCATGGATTTCAGCACCGATATGACTGGCAAGTTCCAAAAGGTTCATAGCGACGCCCTCACGTAATTAACATTTGTAGTGAGTCTGTTTTACCATGGGTGAGGGGGGCTGTCTGTTGCATAGATAGATCTTGCTCAAAAGTGGTCTCTTTGATCAGAGACGGATGGCTACTTCGTCTTTGTCGGTGGCGGCCTCGGTAGGTTTAATCCTCGCGCAATGTGCGAGGATTAAGCCCGATCACTCGCTTAAAGAGAAATCTTAAGAAGTCAGCAGAAATCATGTCAGGATCATCTGAAGATCATCAAGGCACCAGTATCTTACTTGAGTGCCATTTCCAAGGATGCCGCAGCGAGGGCAGAAGACAACGCAGAGGCACTGCCTGCTGGCCAAGGAGTGATCGATTTGTGAGCTCCCTGCGATGCTGCAGAAAGAATAGTTTGGGCCGATCGGCCTTGCTTCTGCCCCGGTAAGGCGCCGTGGCAACCTTGGCAGTTAGTGTTATAGATTTTTTGTCCTGCCGCTAGAGATGCAGTGGGCGCGGGAGCTGGTGCAGGCGCGGGAGCTGGTGCAGGCGCGGGAGCTGGTGCAGGCGCGGGAGCTGGTGCAGGCGCGGGAGCTGGTG
>CANJJY010000391.1 GCA_947474445.1 Oligoflexaceae bacterium | reverse complement strand
TTGAGTTTGAGCGAAGTGACCTTGTCGTTGAGGATGAAGGCCATGCTATCCCGCCTTCTGCTGATCGCCGGACTCTCCGATCAAAACATCACCCCCTTGCAGGTCTTGAACAGGAGCGGGAGCCTCAGAATCAGGGTCTTTTTTCATATTGAGGTAAATATCTGCCAGTTGGGATTGCACCGATTCTGCTGGTGAGCCGATGACAGAAAGATTTCTGGTAGCAGCCTGAAGCGTGGCCATGGCTCTTGCGACCTTAGCGCTTCCGCCCGGTGCCGAAACGTCCGCTCTGAGGCTCCACTCGTATTCCCGCTCTATGTATTTTCTCAGACTGTCACTGCTGGCGAGGCTTTCTTCCATCTTGCTCTTGATGTGATCGAGAGTGAAAAAGGTACCTTCGACCATGCGATCGCAGTGTGCGATTTCAAAGTATTGCCGCTGCATCAGACGCGAGAGTCGATCGGAATGGATGGTCAACTGATTGCACTCGGAATAGGAAGCTCGGTTCAGGCGACCCTGTTCTTCGAGTTGATTGTGAATAGCATTGAAATATTTCTTCAATTCATGCGACTGCTTTTCGATCGCCTTCATTTCTTGCATATGTTCGACTGAAGATGAGACGATGTGGTTCAGTTCGCTCAGAGCCTGGCGCGATATTGTGACCGCTTCCCGGTAGGAGTGATCGACTTCGAGCATCTTCGAGTGAGCGATTTCTACCGACTTGCGACTTTTTTCTAAACACGCTGAAGCGTGATCGGCTTCCTGTTGAATCGTGCCGAGCAAATCGGTGATCGATTTGGTCGCCGTCGAAGAACGGGCCGCCAGGTTACGCACTTCACCGGCGACTACGGCGAAGCCTTGACCCTGTTCGCCAGCTCGCGCTGCTTCGATCGAAGCATTTAAAGCCAGCTGATTGGTCTGTTCGGCGATGTCGTCGATAACATCGATGATATTGACGATTTCCTCGGCGCGTTCTGACAGTCCGCGAACCAGGGCACTGGCGCTTCCTACGTCTTGATTCGATTCGGCCATGGATCCGGCCAAGAGGTCGAGCGTGCTCAATGTTTCTTTGGATATTTCATTCATCCGTGCGACCTGGTCTCTGGCATTCTCTGCATGTTCGTCGTGGCGTTGATTAAAGCTTAAAGATTTGCTGATCAATTCGTGACAGCCCTGCTGTTGCTTCGTCATCTTATCGGCGGTGCTCTTGAGCTTATTGTGGCTTTCTGCCATCTGCCGTATTTTGGTGCCCATGGCATTCCACTCAAGACGCGTGGCAGCCGTGAAGTGGGCATTATCTTCGCATTGTGCCGAAAGCCTTTGGAGGCGGTCGGCGATGTCTTTGACATTGCTCATCGTATGGAGGACTTCGCCCTTGAGTTGACCCAGATGGGATTCGATGCGAACGATGTGATCGAAGTGGGCGCTGATCGATTGAGAGGGATGGCCGTCACCTTTTTGGGCCATAGATGGATCTTTTTGATTGAGCTCGAGGTAGGCCTGTTGAAGGTCTTCAGCGGTCTGCAGGAGTTGCTGCTGGTATATTTCCTGGCCTTCGTTGGCGCTCGTCGTCGGACGAGAAAACCAGCTTCGTGGACGGCTCTGTTCGACTTGGGGCGATGCCAGGGTGAGGAGAATGGCTAATGCAAGCACCATGACCGAGAGTAGGGTCAGCCCGAGGAGTGAATTTCGATCGACGAGGGTCGACCCATCGTGCGCGGCAAGGAGGTTGTGAACTGAACTGGTAACAAACTGCGCTTGCTGATCGTCCGCTGGTAGAGATTGCGCGTAACGATCGAGGGCCTCGGTGATGCGATTCAGTTCGTCGTCGTGCACGAATTCCTGCGATTCAAAGATCGCTATCTGGCTCGACCAAACGCCGAGGGCAAGGCACAGGGTGCAGAGTATGGCCCCGAGAAGTTTGTTGCGGTTCATCCTGTCTACCCCCAAAGAACGCGAAAAGAGAAGTTATTGATCTGCCCTTCGGCATCTAGTCAGGAATATTGAGCAGAGGTGCGAAGGGCCTCTCGCTCAAGTTCTGATAGCTTGGCCTCTACTTAGGTTTTTTGGCTGATTTTTGTCAAAAAGGCCAAAGGCATATTCCAGATTTCTTGATCGGTGGGCGAAGGTTGCTCAAAAAAATGCCGATAAGGAACTGTAGGATCGAGGTTTGATTGGGTTAGGTGTGGGGAAGCTCTGCATGGGCGTGTTGGCTATTATCTGCGACGACGAAGAACTGCCCGAAGCTGCTCAGCAATTTGCTGCCTTCGAAGATCTCGACGTGCGCATCGAAAGAGTTACTACTCTCGATGCATTAAACGATATCGAGGATCTGGAGGGATTGATTTTTCAGGGACCCAGCCAAGTATGGCGGTCGCTGGATATGATACGTCGCTTGCGGGCTGGAGAAAAAAATTCATTTTTACCCGTCCTGATCTTTTTGCCCGAACTTACCAATTACTACCGTGCCGTTTGCTTTGACCTCGAATATGTTTTGCCCTGCTCTCTGCCTCCACAAAGTTTTGACCTCGTCCCCAGTCTCAAAAAGATCGTTTGGTTTTCTCGCAAAAAGAAGAGCTTGCTGGAAAGAAGAGCCCATATCGAAGGAGCTTTGCGTAAAAGGCAGTATGAAACGGTCGGCCCTATGCTCGATGAGTTTCTCGCCGAAGAAAAGGACGCATTCCGTACCCATCTCGTCCGAGCACGCCTCGCTCTTGAAAAGCGCGAACTCAAAGCGGCTGTTGAATTCGCGATGGCTGCCGTCAAAGAGAATAATCGTTCCTTAGAGGCCAGGATACTCCTAGCCCATATTTACATGGAAAACAACTCGCTCGAAAAAGCGCAGGAAGTCATCACCAAGAGTCTGGCGATGGCTCCTGAACATCCTGCGTTTATCTCAATGGCCGGTCGGCTGGCTCTGCTCGGGGGGAAGATCGAGGACGCGGCTCAGATTTTTGCCAAAAGTCTTAAAATCGACGGGGGCCAGCAAGGAGCCCTGGCCGGATTGATAGCGACGGATATCCTGCTTGATCGACCTGCTGACGCCAAGAAGAGGATCATGCGCGATGATCCCTTTCTGATTCGTCAGCTGCATGCCCACGTCATGGATCTGGCGCGTCTCAAGCGCTTGGGCGAGGCCGAGAAAGTCATGCACCAGGGCATTAAGCTTCTGCCAACTCAAAAAGAAGCCTATAAAGTCTGGTTGACTATGGGAATGCATGCTAAACGCCAGCACAACTTGAAGAAGGCTCTCGTCTACTTTAGAAATAGCGCGGCCGTCGCACCTAAAGGCTTCAATAAAGCTCAAGCTGAGATCGCTGAGATTGAAACCAAGCAATCCGCTTAAATCATGACACCATCATCACGTCGGGGATGGCTTAGCCTTGAGGAGGGCTTTGGCATTGGTGGTAATACTTTTGATGTAAGACCAGAGGTCAAATATTTTTGGTGACAGGGCAGCTTCCATCCCGAAGCATACGGTGAAGGGCTGGTCGCGTAGGGTGAAGTTCAGGCGGCAATAGAGGCCTTGGTTTTTCAAGAGATAACTGATCTTATCGCTGGCGCAAAAGCCGCCATGTAACACATTGATGTAATTATATCCGAAAACCTGCGCCTGCTTGTTGAATGCTGCCCCCAGTTGGTGGGTGATCTCCCCGCACACATCATTGATCATTTCCGGCGTCATCGCTTCCCGCTGAATGCCGAGAGATTCCTTCAGAATCAAGGCCACAGCTCCGCGCGATATCTCGAGACCGACGATAAAGCTCCCCTGGTGGCCACGCCCATGCAGAATGTGGATGGAGTCCGCTTGGTAATCCTCGCCCTTGTGCTCGGTGACACCAGTTTTTTTCGCTCGTTCGCCGCCCGCCGTGATCACATCGCCGACGGCCTTGATGAGGCCATTGACCATGCGCACATCAAGCGTCATGTTCGCCATCTTGCTGCGATCGAAGTTGGCCTCACCCTTCTGCTTTTGGTAGGTTCCGTAGGAAAAGGTGATTTGAAAGTCCTCCTTTTCATACCGGAATCGTATGCGATAGTAGTGGCCACCCGCCTTGGTTTGATAGAGATGCGGCTTATCGCCCGAGACAACCATTTGCATGGAAGTACCGAGCTCGTAGCCATTCTGGGAAAGTTTGAGGCGAAAGGCACCGAGGATTTGATTCGACAGCTCATTG
>CANJJY010000390.1 GCA_947474445.1 Oligoflexaceae bacterium | reverse complement strand
GTGGCATGAACGCCCCGACGCAACACGCGAAACCCGCGTTCAAGCTTTTGGACGCCGAGGAGGATGGAGACTCCGATGATCGAGATGGCGATCGAAATATCAAAGTGGCCGAAGCCCACCGCAGCGCCTACGGCTGTCAGCAGCCAAATGACTGAAGCCGAGGTTACGCCATTGACGAGTGGGCCTTGCGTATAGATGACTCCAGCTCCCAAAAAGCCAACTCCCGTGACGATCTGCCCAAGGAGGCGAATATGATCGGCCTCCATTTTGGATTGTAAGAGCCCCAAATGAATAAAGGACATGGTGCCGAGACAGATCATTGAACTGGTCCGGATGCCTACAGGCTTGCCGCGGAGCTGACGCTCGAGGCCAAAGATAATGCCGCAGCCGACTGAAAACAGGACCTTCATCCAAAAGAGAGGGTCAGATATATTGGTGAAGTCCATGAGCAGCCTTTCTGAGAAGGTCTTTCTTTGGCAATGAAGGTCTCCTTTTAAACTTTATCATAGAGCAGCGAGCGGACGACGGGAGTTTTTTTCACCGAGGGCCCCGTCAAGACTTGCTAGAGCCCGTCTCAAAAAGGCGATCTCTTCGTTGCTTGTCAGAAAAAAATCCTCATTTGCCGTATGTAAACTCCGGTTTTTTTCTTCCGCGCGCCTTGATATCCCCTTTTTGAGACAGGCTCTAGTTGACGCTTCTCTCTTGGATGAGCCATAAGAGCAAATTGAACTTTATGTGAGGAGGTCTTCCATGGCGTCGATGCGATTGAGCGGAGCTGCTTTTCAGCTCGTCCTTGGTCTTTGGCTGCTGCATGCTCAACCACTTCTGGCTGGATCGGGAAAAGCTGATGTGTTTGAGATTACGACTTATAAGCTCAAAGCGGGCACCAGTGTCGAGGAGGGGCGCAAGCTCGCGTCTGAGCTCAATACGGCCTACAAAAAGCAGAAGGGCTTCGAAGGGCGCGAAGTCTATTTCGATACCGAACAGAAGGTATGGGTTGAGCGCGTCAAATGGAAGCATGAAGCGGCGGCCCATGAAGGGCGCGATGCAGTGAACAAAGATCCGAGCGTGCAAAAGTTTGAAAGCATGTTGGAGCGAGACGGATATCAGAGAATACGCGGCGAACGCCTGTTCAAGTTCGAAATCTAATCGCACCGAGAGCGAGCAACCTCAGGGAACGTTTTCAAAGGTCCAATTCCCCTTGAGGTCGCTCCTGCCCGTCCACTGCGCGAAGGTGGTTTCTTCGACCGTCTGAGTCTCGGTTTTGCCGTTGACGCCTTCTCGGGTTCTCAAATCTTCCGTCTCGGTTGGCTTACAGGCGGCCACCGACACCAGGGCCAGTAGAACAGCCGTCAGCAGCCACAAGGTTTTCTTCGAAGTTTGCACCGATCAATTCTCCTTTTTCATTTGCACGCGTCGACGGGCCAGCTGTTTCCCGTTTTGATCGAGGGCGATGAAAGATATTTTTTTGCCGCTCAATCCGACTTTGGTCTCTTTGCTGCGAAAGAATTTGCGGTCCTGCTTAAAATCTTTGAATGTTAAACTTTCGGCCCCTTTGGCTCCTGTGCGGCAGGAATCAAGGGAGCCGCTGCACATCAAGACCGATTTGGTTTCATGGCCGACGGAAACCCACACATAATCACCCTCGCTGCTAGCCTCTACGGCTAAGTAAATCCGTGTTTTTGGGACAAAGACATCGGTAAGAGTATGATGCTTGCCATCCGGAAAAAGACTGCGGAGGACCGGTGAAACCTTGTAAATCTCCCAAGTCGGAGTCGCCTTATTCCAGACCTGAGGATCACTGCGATCGCTTTGATCCCAACCCTTTGCCTCATATTCGTTGGCTCCGCCTGTCACAAGGCCAACGAGCATGTTGTTGTCTTTTTTAAAGAGAGGACCGCCTGAGTTGCCATTGATTACACCGACGTCGTAAAATAGCGTTTGTTGTCTTAGATACTTCGCCTGGCCCTCGGCGTAAGTGACTGGCCAAATCTTGTCTTTATCATTAGGGAAGCCGACGGTGAAAAGAAAATCCCCTTGATCCGTTTCGGCTCCAAACAAGACTTCACTGTCATCGATCGCAATGTAGGGCGGAAATTTCTGTTTGTCGGGCAGAGAGTCCAGCCATTCGATTTCGACGATGACAAAATCGAGATCGGCGTTGGTCTCAAGCAGTTTTCGAGCGACGATATCATCTTTGCGTCCTTCGATGATGGCGAGGCCACTCGAATATTTTTCCCCAACCTGAGGATCGCAATGCGCTGCCTGCAGAAGGTGAGAAGCGTCGAGCAGAATGGCCGACCCACAGGCAGCGTCAACGGCCCATGTCGCCTCATTCTCCGTCGCTGAATGCCGTCGAGAATTCCCGCTCGCACGGCTCGATGCATCTTCCGAATAAATGTTTTTCAGCGAGCTATTTGATTTCGGCTTGCAAGCCGCCAAGGAGATGCCGACGCTCAGCACCAGGAGCAAAGCAAGGTTTGTGTTCCAGCCCATTCTCATGGCTTCACCTGCGAGAATTTCACGCGGCGTTTGGCCATCAGCTGACCCTTACTATCGTAGGCGAAGATCTGCAGACTCGCCTTGTTCCAATCGCTACGGGGTTCCTTCACAAAGAAACGGAAGCGATCACCGATCTGGCCGCCTGGCTCCAAAGTTACCCCATCGGTATCCCCGCTTTGGCAGGTAACCTTGCTCAGTGGACAGGCGATGAGGGACTGGACACCAAATCCCGTCGAAACCCAAAGTTTCTGGCCAGCCGCCGTGTCTTCAAAAGCTAAGAAGAGCTGCGTGCGCGGGACAAACGTATTTCTGAAAAGATAGTGTTTGCCGTTCGGATAAAGCGACTGAAGTATAGGAGAGATCGCTGCTATGTCCCAGATCGCAATGCCGGTATTCCAAGCCGCCGGATTATCGAGATCGTTGAGGTTCCAACCCTTTTCGCCTTGCTCCTGACTGCCGCCTTTGACGATCCCGACCAGCATGAGATTATCTTTTTTGATGAGTCCGCCTCCGGAGTTGCCGTTGATCACTCCGATATTGTAGCGAATCCTCTGGTCGTCAGACATCTCTTTGATTTGACCTTCGGCGTAGGTAGCGTCCCAAATCTTATTTTTGTCGATAGGAAACCCGACGGTAAAAAGCGAATCGCCCATGCCCTTGTCAGGGCTGACCAACAGGTCGGCCGGGCTTTTCGCGATAAAAGGCGGGAAGCTCTGATCGCTTTCCATCGTCTGCAGCCACTTGATCTGAAGCAGCGCGTAATCAATCGTCTCGACCGGGCCTTTTTCTAGAATCGCCGTCACTTCGATATTTTCCGTACCATGAGCGATAGCCGAGATACCGGTACGATAACGATCGCCGACCCGCGGTTTACAGTGCGCATTCGTGAGCATGTGCGTCGGGCTGATGAGAATGCCGGAGCAACCTCTGAGGGCAGCTTCGACCGCCCAATTCGCTTCGCTGCGCGAGGCGGCGTGGCGCCGCGCATTGCCGCGGGTGGCTTTGGATTCGTCGGCTCGATAGATGTTACTGAGCTCGCTGGAGGAGGAGACGGGCTTGCAAGCGCCCAAAATGAGGGGGAAAAGGAACAATGGGAGCCAAAAGACGCAAAAAATGCGCTTGGCGATGTCCCTCGTCTGAAAGGTCTCTCTCATGTGCGATCTCCTAGCCCACTGAACTTGCAAAGAGGGGGCCAAATCTGCTTGGTTGTAAGTATCGAAATTCATGGAATTGCTGCGGGGGGTGAGACAGGGAACATCGAGAGTTGCCTTAGGATTGGACATCAGACGCGGCGAAGGCTTGCAATCAGCGTTGGAGTGGATAAGATGCGGCTGCAGATTGGAAAGGGCCGAAGTTATGGAAGAAAATCTAGGGATCGAACGAACAACCTTGTCTTTCTATCGTTACGTGAAACTTGAAGAACCCGAAGTGTTGCGCGATGCTTGGCGCTCTGCGTGGCAAGCACAAGGTATCCTCGGACGGATCTATCTCGCGCACGAAGGCATCAACGCCCAGGTCAGCGTACCTCGGGCTTTGCTTGCAGACTTTCAAGAACAGGTTCGGGCCGTATTCCCCGATATTCCTTTCAAGTACGCTTTGGAAGAGAAAGACCTGGCTTTCGCGAAGCTGAAAATCAAGGTGCGGCCCAAGATCGTCGCCGATGGTCTTGAAGACG
>CANJJY010000389.1 GCA_947474445.1 Oligoflexaceae bacterium | reverse complement strand
GAGTCAATAGGATATATGGAAGTTCAGTAATAAAAAAGCGGAAAGATATGCAAAGTCAAAAAACATCTTGACCTGCATAAACTTTCCGGACTTTCGATCACTTGAGCTCAACTTTAGCGCCAGCTTTCTCAAGAACGTCCTTGATCTTAGCGGCTTCATCCTTAGGAATGTTCGCTTTGACTTCTTTAGGAGCGCCTTCAACAAGGTCCTTCGCTTCCTTAAGACCCAAGCCAGTGATGGCGCGGATTTCCTTGATGACGTTGATCTTCTTGTCGCCAGCATCTGTGAGAACGACTGTAAACTCAGTCTTCTCTTCAACAGGAGCAGCAGCAGCTGGAGCGGCGGCAAAAGCCATAGGGGCTGCTGCGCTCACGCCAAACTTCTCTTCCAACTCTTTTACGAGTTCTGCTGCTTGCATCAGCGTCAAATTCTCAAGAAACTGTACTACTTGCTCTTTTGTCACGTTGGACATAAAAATCTTCCTCCCAAATCACACCCAAATAGCTTCGACCTGAACCAAAGCGATTACGATGACTTCTTATCTTTAATAGCGTTGATAACCTGAACCAGATTTCTCGGAACACCAGTGAGCACACCCAAGATTCCTCTATGAGGCGCAACCAGAGACCCAACAATCTGAGCCAGGAGAACTTCTTTACTCGGCAAGTCTGCCAAGGCTTTGAGGTTCGCCTTCGAAAGTGGCGCCCCTTCCATATGCCCGGCGGTAACTTTGAAATTTGGATGATCTTTCTCAAAGTCCAGAGCAGCCTTGGTTACCTGAGCTGCGTCGCCGTATGCACAGATCAAACCAACTGGCCCTACCAGACTTTTTGAAAGGGACTCCAACTCTTGGAAGTCGACCGAAATCGCCTTTTTTGCAATCCGATTCTTCACGACGCGGAACTCAGCGCTTGCTTTACGAAGCGATACGCGCAGCTGAGTCATTTCCTCGACGGTCAAACCACGATACTCGGCGACCAATACAGCATTGGACTTCTTAAATCGCTCGGCCGTTACTTCACGGAGGGTATTCTTTGCTAGCTTATCCATTGCGTCTTCCCCTTAGAGCTTAAATGGCGCCGTATCGACGCGAACGCCGGGGCCCATGGTTGCCGAGAGAGAAACCTTCTTCAGATAAGTACCCTTAGCTGTGGATGGCTTGACTCTCAGAAGGGTGTCGATAATCGTCCGCGCGTTTTCAGCCAGCTGCTCCGCACCAAAATTAGCCCGACCAACCGACAGGTGAACGATACCAGCCTTGTCGACCCGATATTCGGCCCGACCAGCACGCAGTTCGGTAATGGCTTTTTCCACTTCGAACGTGACAGTACCGAGCTTAGGGTTAGGCATCAATCCACGTGGACCAAGCACCTTACCAAGCCGACCAACCACACCCATCATATCGGGGGTAGCTATGACTTGATCGAAATCCAACCAGCCTTCGCTGATTTTCTTCGCCAGATCGTCTCCACCGACGAATTCAACCTGGTGGTTGTTGGCCTCGACCGCCTTTTCGCCTTTAGCGAACACGACGATGCGGACTTTCTTTCCTAAACCATGAGGTAGCACAGTGGCACCGCGAATGTTTTGATCGGCGTGGCGGGGATCAACACCAAGGTTGATAGCCAGATCGACTGAGGCATCCATTTTGGAATAAGACGTGTTCTTGACTAGTTTGCAGGCCTCGAGCAGATCGTAAGCTTGATTCCGATCTACTTGGGCGAGGGCTGCGCGATACTTCTTTCCTCGCTGAGCCATAAATATTCTCCGTAGTCCAATCGAACCTAAACCTTTAGGCTCTCCTACTATGTACCGGACTTGTTATTTAACCTCGAGACCCATACTCCGAGCCGATCCCATGATGATTTTCATCGCGGTATCTTCTTCGTACGCGTTGAGATCTTCCATCTTCGTTTTTGCAATCTCGCGAACCTGATCAAGGGTCACAGTTCCTGCAGTTGCTTTGCTGGGAGTTTGTGAACCTTTTTCCACTTTCGCCGCCTTCTTCAACAGATCCGAAGCTGGAGGGCTCTTCGTGATGAAGCTAAAAGATTTATCTGCGTAGACAGTGATAACAGTGGGCAAAATCGAACCCACTTGTTTTTGAGTCTTGGCATTAAATTCTTTACAGAAGGCCATTATGTTAACACCCCTCTGGCCAAGTGCAGGGCCGATAGGAGGTGCGGGGTTTGCTTTACCTGCCGGAATCTGCAGCTTGATAAATCCGACAACCTTCTTTGCCACTGTTGTACTCCTTTTTCCACTGCCGTGCAGCGATCTCAATCAAGACTTGGAAGACGGGGTTTACGTTATTTTATCTACACCGTCAAGCCTATATTCGGATGAAAGCCTGGAGGATACTTCACTCTTGGCCTCGAATCGACCTCAGCAAATTCCCCACAACCCAAGCTAGACATGGGTTGTCTTTCACCTCTGCTTATTTGAACTGAAGCACTTTTCTTTCCCCTGCCTTTTCTCTTCGGAGAGAGCAGAGAGGAGAGAGTAAATTAAATCTTTTCTACCTGCGCATAGTCCAACTCAACCGGAGTCTCTCGCCCGAAGATGCTAACAAGTACCCTGACTTTCGCTTTGTCTGGACGCACTTCATCGATAACACCGTCGAAATTACTGAAGGGACCATCCATCACTTTTACGGATTCGCCCTTATTAAAGTGCACCTCAGCAACAACATCTTTTTTATCTTTTTCAGCCTCAGGGGACGTCATTCTCAAAACTTCATGGTCAGGAAGAGGTTTGGGGTGACGAGCGTTTCCAACAAAACCTGTAATTTTTGGCGTGCTCTTCACGATGTGCATTGATTCATCGTCGAGATGCATCTGCACCAAAATATAGCCAGGGAAAGAAGTTCGGGAGACCGAGCGCTTCTTGCCAGCTTTGTTAATTGTTTCGCTCGTCGTGTGCGGGATGTAGATTTCCCCAAACTTCTCTTGCTGTTCTTCGCTTTTTGCTCGGTCGATAAGGCCGGACTTAGCCTTCTCTTCGAATCCAGAGTAAGTGTGAATAACGTACCATTTAAGATCATATGTCATTATGAGATACCTCGCAGCTTACTAAGTTTCCGAAATCCAGCGAGCACCAGCCGCTTAAGTCAGGAGAAGGGCGAACACTTTGGCCCAGATAAGGTCAAAAACTGCCAAAATTGCCGCAAATATACCGACAACCACGCAAACAATGACAGTCATACGGCGCGTGTCGATAAGACTAGGCCAACTTACCTTTCGAAGCTCACCTATGGCAGCTAGAAAATAAGCATGTCTTTCCTTGTTTTGCGCCAAAAACCATAGGGCTAATACACCAAAGACAACACTCAGTGCTGTTGCCACAGGTTGATACATTTCGTCATAGCGATCACCCCAGCCCGTTTGGACTCCAATCGTACCGGTCGCCTTGTACATGGTATAGCCCGCTACAGCTGCAAAGAGTACATACGCAACTTTGAGCCAGTAGGAATCATCCTTATTCATGAAAGTCTCCGCAGTTAAAGAAAATCAATAGCGAAAGCCTAACTTAAATTCGCCCCGTGGAGAAAGAGCCTTTATTATCGAGCGGCTCTTGCCGGCCCAGACCCATTCACCGCGAAGTGACTGAAGTTCGAAGTTACGCCCAGGCACACCGCGCCAAACAGCCGATCTATACCGAGAGAGCTTCGATCATTTTGTACAGAGATTGAGTGAAAGGCCCAGATGGAGATCGCGCACTGGTAGAAATGTCCCGCATACTGAGCCTGAGCTCACTCTCGTACCCAAGTGCACAGAGGACGAGCAGGCGAGGAGGGACTCGAACCCACAACAGTCGGATTTGGAATCCGATGCTCTACCATTGGAGCTACTCGCCTATGATAACTAAGTCTAGAAGCTACCTTATTCTCACACATCAGAGAAGCTCGTAAGCATATGAGTGTAAAAACAGGCACAAGAAAAACTGCCGCCTTTCAGGGGCGGCAGTCTTTTTTTTCAATCGATGATTTCTGCTACGACGCCCGCACCAACGGTACGGCCACCTTCGCGAACCGCAAAGCGCAGCTCTTTATCCATCGCGATAGGCTGAATCAATTCGACTTCGATGTCGATGTTGTCGCCTGGCATAACCATTTCGACATCATCTGGCAACTTGATCGAACCGGTTACATCTGTCGTCCGGAAGTAGAACTGTGGACG
>CANJJY010000388.1 GCA_947474445.1 Oligoflexaceae bacterium | reverse complement strand
GGCTGCGCCGCCAAGCCCGCCGATCCCAAAGCCGAGCCTCTGACCAAGCTCTTAAAGCAGCTGGTCGCATCGGGCTACAAAGTCAAAGTTATGTACATGAAACTAGGAATCAACTACCCCTTCCGGCCCGCCGGAGTGCCGAGCAATAACACCAATCAAGCCTTGCGCGCTTACTTTCTGTCCGAACAGGCGAAGACACCACCACCGCTCTTCGGCCCCCGTCCCGGGCAGATGGATGCTTTCGGACTGGTTCAGGGCGTCGCCTATCTCAACGCTTTGCGGCCTGACTACTTGATGTTTCGATTTATGAGCCCCAGTTATTTCAGTAGCAAACTGGGTGGGTCGCCCTCGGAAGCGGACCGGGAATTGGGGCAAGCCTTGGCAGGATCGCCCGATGCGATTCAAAAGTCAGCCTGCGCCACGGGCAACTGGGCGCAAAACGTCGGCAATTGGTATACGCAAGCGGCCGCTCTCTCCGATATCAAGAGCCTCTATCGATCCTCGGATGAAAAACAAGCGAATTGGGATGGTAACGAAGGCGCTGGCGCTCGCGTTTTAGCCTCAGGACTCTCCTCGGTCGGTGATCCCAGCAAGGTCTTCACCGAAATCCATGAAACAGCCAATGCGTTTATCGATCAACTGCCCGCTCCTCCCTATCCCTTCGAGGATGCGACGAGTCCTGACTTCTACCAATCGGCTCTGCGCGGTCAGGCTTTGTTCAATGAAGAGAAATCCTGCGCGCGATGCCACAAGGCAGAGTCGATGGGTATCTTCAATGTCGGGACGGACCTGAATCGGGCCAGTGCCGTGTGGGCTCCTGAAACGCGGCTCGGATTGATCGCGCTGACGATGGCTGCCTGTGAAGCAGGTAAGAATCGGGTGCAGAGCGGAGCTGCTTGGATCAAGAGCGAATTGGGCAGCGATGGACTCTATTGGTGCGAGAAAATCGGCGGCCAGAAGCCGGAGAATATGAAGACCTATATGGAAGACATATTTAGACCCATCAGAGGAGGCGTTCAATCGAAACAGCCTTTGGGCTATAAGGCCGACATGCTCTATGGCATCTGGGGCGATGCTCCCTATCTCCACAATGGGTCGGTTCCGACTCTGCGCGAGATGCTCATGTCCCGTGCTGAAAGGATGGCTGCACTCGCCAAGCGGGGGGACGCCCAGCGCTTTATCCGCGGTAACCTCGTCTATGACCAAGAGAACGGCGGGTTTCTCGCGACAGCACCGAAAATTGATCAGTACGTGGAGGGGGATAATCTTCACTACGGTTGGTTCGATGTCAGCCAGCGCGGCAACTCTAACGCCGGACACGAATTCTTTCATAAGGAATATGTGTTCGATGAGACTAGCCGTACATGGGTGGGAAAAGCCGGGACCGAGTTCAGCGAGAGCGAAAAGTGGGATGTGGTTCATTATCTGAAGTTGAAGTAAGGACTTAAAATGGGGGTAAGATCGAGGGAGATAGCCGTGCAAGCAGGGCCGGAAATACGGGTACTTGGTGCACAAAACCTTGATTTCGCCTCCAAAATATTTCCAATTTGTCAATAAATTCATGAAGTTAAAAATATATCTCATGTGCAGAAAAGAACCGGCCGATAAGTTCTCTAAGAGGGAGTTCGTGGTTCGGCGCGATGCGCCTCCCGGCTTCCCTTCGGAGTAAGGCAACCTTTCTTAAAAGGTACAGTTTCGATGGCTTCAGCGGATAAAATTTTAGCTTCAGTCGCGGCCCGAGTGCTGGTGAGTCGCTATCTCGACTACCGCGAGTATCTCGAGGTGCTGTACCAGGAACTCAAAACCGAACTCGGTTCATACTCCTATTTGAGTTTCGCCGAGGATCTGGGCTTTTCCAAATCAAATGTCGTCCATTTGATGATACGCGGCAAAAGACCTCTGTCCGTCAAGGCCGCCGCGAAGGTAGCCGATATCCTGCAACTCAAAAGCAAAGATCGCAAATACTTCGAAGACCTCGTCGCCTATCAGAACAGTCGCGATCCTCAGGAGCGGGAAACCATATTTCAAGATCTCGTTCACTTGAAAACGCGGGAGGTTCATCATGCGAGCGATCTGAGCGCGCAGCTGGCCTTTCTCACCGAGTGGTACCACAGCGCCATCTACGAATTATGTCAGACCTCAGCTTTCAATCCTGATCCAAAGCTGCTCGCTGCATCGCTTATGCCCAGGATTCGTCCCGAGCAGGCGCGCAAAAGCCTCGAGCTCCTCCTCGAGTTAGGTCTTCTCAAGCATGACGAAAAAACCAACACCTACAGCGTGACCCAAGAACGCTTGACCACAGGCGATGAGATCGCTTCCTTAGCCGTTACCCGCTATCACCAAAAAATGATAGAAATCGGCAAGGAGTCGATCACGGCGGTCGAGTCTGGGCAAAGGGACATCAGTTCGATTTCCATCTCTATTCCTCTGCATCTACTGCCGGAATTGAAAACGGAAATCAGCCAGTTTCGAAAGAAGATCTTGGCCTTATCCGAACAAGCTAAGGATCCTGATGCCGTCTATCAAATGAACATACAACTGTTTCCGCTGAGCCGCAGCAAAGGAAGCGTATGATAAACCACCTTCGAACGATGCTCTCTCTCAATAATGGCCGACACCTCGTGCGCATCGGCAGTTGCGTCCTGTTCATCCATGCTTGCGGAATAGAGGTTGGAAATCCAGGTAAGCCTTCGCCCGCTACAACTGAGCAATCAGCGAAGGTCCAAACGGAACAAAAGCAAGCAAGCGTGGCCGCTCTCGTCGAGCGCCAGCACGATGAAGCTCTGATGGCCGCTCTCGAAGGCTACGCGGATACATCTATAGCTGCTGCCCTCAATCTGACTCCACCGGTGCGTGATCAGGCCTGTGAGGCTGATAAAGACGGCGGCGTCGCCATTGAACAGGAAGAGACAGGAACCCGTGAAGGTGAAATCGGAACCGGCATCTACAAGCGTTCCGTCACAGAATCCTTCACGAGAGAGTTCAAAGCTCAGCTGAAGATCGCCAAGCTCGCTCTAAAGTCCTTTTTGAAAAACGGCAATAGTGCCGATGCCACAGAGGACGAGGATGAAAGTCCAGAGGTGAAAGGTAACGACAAAAATGATCTGCGCTGCCGCGGTCCACAAAATGGCATTTCTGTCGATTGGGCCAAGGTGCAGGAGCTCAACATCGTTTCAGAAGCGACGCGTTCCAGTGAGAGAAAAGTTCAGAACATCGAGAAAGAGTCTGTAAGCACTACGAGCACCGTGACTTCGGTGGGTAAACGCAACTCTAAGCTTGAAAAGATCAGCTTCGATACCACCGGTCTCCAGTTGAGGCGGACGCTCGATTTCTCATCGAATTTGACCTTGCAAGAGGCCGGTATGGATAAGGTGAGCACCACGGTCGCCAGCGGCGAACCCATCGTCATCAAGGAAACCTACGGAGCTAACTCGCAGCTGGAAAGCGTCGTGTTGGAATCTGGTACCGTCATCGGCTTGAATGCCGCAGGTGAGAAGATTCTGATCACCTACAAAGACCTTGCGCTCCAGGTCGGCGAGACCTGCCAACCGACCAGCGGTACGGTCAACGGCGAGGTCTACACGTCGGTTGCCGACGAGAAACCCAGCCAGCGCTTTCTCATCGTGTTCGGAGCGATCGACAGTGTGATCCGTTTTGCCGATGGCCAGCAGAAGACTCTGGATTTTGAGGCCTGTCCCTTGAGTTCGAGTACCGTAGCTCCCTGAAGGGAACAGCGGAAAAAAGAAAAGGCTCGGTGGTCATCGCGATCGCCGAGCCTTTTCCTTTTGGGAGTGATCGACCCTTTTGTTTAATATTTTACTGACGTTTCTTTTGTTCTTCATCCCAGCCCAAGAGAAGCATGATGAGATGAGCGCATCACTTGCAGCAACTCTTGAGTCGATGAGGAGCTTTTATGGATCGTCGATCCTTTATTCAGCGCGTTGGGGTCGGAACGGGTTGTCTACTTCTGGCGGAATCGGGCTTGTCACGGGGAAACCGGAGTTTGAGCAATCAGGAGCGACTGGCTGATCTGAGCTCAAAGCCTCTAACTCGTGTTGCCTTTGGCTCCTGTAATAAATCTTTAGAGGATCAAAGCTACTGGAATCTCATTGCGAGAGACCAACCGGAACTCTGGATCTGGCTGGGGGATAATGTATACAGTGACTTTACCAGCCCATCGC
>CANJJY010000387.1 GCA_947474445.1 Oligoflexaceae bacterium | reverse complement strand
GCAGGACAAAGCCGATGTCCGCCTCGAGAAGCTCTCGGGTGGCCAAAAGCAGAGAGCTTACCTCGCTGTGAGTTTGATCAACGAGCCGCGTCTCTTGTTTCTCGATGAACCGACGACCGGTCTCGATCCCCAGGCCAGACGCATGATCTGGGATCTTTTGCAGAAACATATGGGACACGATCGCAGCATACTCCTAACCACGCACTATATGGACGAGGCGGAAAAGCTAGCGACCCGCGTCGCGATCGTCGATCACGGCAAGATTATCACCGAGGGGAGTCCTGCGCAGTTGATTCGATCCGTTTCTGGGGATCAAGTCCTCTGTTTCCGCTTTGTCGACATCGATGCAGCGACCGCGCGCGAACGCCTCATCGATCATCTTCCCTGGATCCGGGAGACCACCTTGAGTGGCGAGCAGTTTGAGCTGGTGTCTGCCGATCAGGTGACCCGGCTCACCGAGCTGAGTCGGGCAGCCGATGCGCGCGGTCTGAAGCTCGCTCAACTCGAATTACGTCGGGCGACTCTCGAAGATGTCTTTATCAAGCTGACAGGAAGGAGTATCCGCGATGCTTAAGCCGAGCCTCATCGAGCAGATCAAATGCCGCTGGCGCGAATTTCGCCGCGAGCCTTCCGCCTTTTTTTGGGTCGTCTTCATGCCCATCGTTTGGATGCTGGCCTTAGGTTTTGCCCTATCCAAGCCGCGACCGGAGACCTATGGGATAGGTTGGTTGGCCGCTGAGGGCAGCGCGCCGGCGAGCGAAGGTGTGGTGGCCAGCCTCGAGAAGGATCCTTACCTTCATCTGCGGCGGGGCACGGCCGAAGCGCTCGAGACGAACATGAAACGCGGAGAGATTTCTCTCATCGTTGTTCCTCAAGGAGGGCGTTATACCTATCAACTCGATGCGAGTAATCCTGAGGCGATGCGGGCCAAAGGCTACGTGGACGATTTGATCCAGAGTCAAGCCGGTCGGCAGGATCCAGTGGCGACCCAGATAGAGACCGTCGCGACCCAAGGCGGACGCTACATTGATTTTTTGATTCCTGGTCTTCTGGGTCTGAGCATCATGACCTCGAGTCTCTTTGGGGTGGGCATGACGATCGTCTCCAACCGCAAGGAGAACCTGCTCAAGCGCTATCTCGCAACGCCGATGCGCGCCTATGAATACATTCTGTCTCATCTCTGTGGACGCATGATGGTGCTCGCCGCCGAGTTCTTGGCGGTGATGGTGGCGGGTGTTTTGATTTTTCACTTTCAGGTTTACGGTAGCATCGCCGCGTATGTGCTCTTTGCTATACTCGGGGCTGGAGCGTTTACCTCGATCGCTTTAGTCTGTGCGGCGCGGACGCGCAGCATTCCTATGATCTCGGGCGTGACCAATCTCATTTCCTTGCCGATGATGATGCTGTCGGGTGTGTTCTTTTCGAAGAACAATTTTCCTGATTGGCTCAAGCAAGCGACAAACTATTTGCCTTTGACGGCGCTCAACGATGGCTTGAGGAAGATTGCTCTGGAAGGTCAGGGACTGAGTGCGCTCGGGTTTGAAGCGAGCGTGCTGGCCGTTTACCTGGTCGTCGGGGCGATCGCGGCACAGCGTCTCTTCAAATGGTATTGAGCCGCGCACGGAGCCATTCTTTCTTGTTACCGCCGGGCGCTTTGAATTTTTCATAGCTCCAGCCGGCTTCCACCAGATGATCTTTGACGAGTCGCGCCACGCTGTAGGTCAAGAGACGGGCCTTGGGCCGGCTTGCGCTTTTGAGTCGCGCGAACCAGGCGCTGGTCCAGAGTTCGGGATTCTTGCGGGGGGAGAAGGCGTCTTGCCAGATAAAATCGAATCGATCGGTGCCGAGTTCCATCGCCGTAGCGTCGCCGACGGCGACAGTCCAGAGAAGGCGCTGTCCGCTCGCGGGATGGTTGGCCTCCATCTTCCATCGATCGGCAGAGATGGGGACGAGGGACGCGGACCACTGTCGCCAGTCCTCGGACCAGCCTTCTTTCCAAACACAATCGATTTGACCGAGAAGAGTGACCAGTTCAGGGCTGATCTCAAGGCTGTGGACGCTCAGGTTCCCGCGACCGGGACTACGCCACCAAGTTTCGATGGTCATGAGAGCGTTGTAGCCGAGGCCCAGTCCGATATCGAGCACGGCGCAGTCCGCCTCAACACCCGCATCATTGACGCGATCAAAGAAACCACTGCCTTGGATATAGAGCTGCTCGGTTTCGAAGCGCGCTCCTTCTCTGGCGTGGAATTCTTCGTCATAGAGGGGATGTCTGAGAGTCAGGCTCCCATCTGCTGTCGTGACTAAACCCTTCTTAAACGCGTCCATGGGCCTATCCTTTTCGCTCGATCGAGATCATTCCTAAACGAGAGTTGCGGGAGTAGCGAGAGATTTTTAAGCTGGTGGTTGACGAGCGTTGCGGATGTCTGTTACAACCCTTCTTCTGATGAAGACGGGGCGTAGCGCAGTTGGTAGCGCGCGTGGTTTGGGACCATGAGGTCGCAGGTTCGAATCCTGTCGCCCCGACCATCTTTTCTCCCAAGATTTCGACTACTTCCATCCTTATCTGATAATCCTTCTTTTCAATTTGGTAGCACTGGTACCAGTCCCAAGTGACTAAATTCGCAAGAAGTCCTCGCGCGTTGCCGATTACTCTTTAGTGGGAGCCGGAAAATGGCCTATTGGTAACGGCGAGGTAAAGCGAAGAGTGTCTACGTTTATACGCGCTACAAGGATGGCCTGTATAACAAAGACCCAGTGCGGCTTCCAAGGTCGATGCTGAAGCACCTCGATGTGCTAGACAACGTTCAAGTCAATCAACTTCTTTAGCATGCGCCCGCAGGAGACATTCGGAGTTCGGCGGGGGGACTTCGTGACCAAGCCCGACGCGATAAGGGCTCTCGACTGCATCCGGTATATGACTAAAGCTAAGCTGTTCGACAAGTTTGTAATTCACGTCGACCGGCAGCGAATTGAATTCGGACTGATAAACTAATTCTTCAATTTAATGCAGATTGAGAAGTATGTAAACGATAGCGCATACCGAAGCTAAGCTAGCCTTTGTGGATGTTCAGAGAGAATCCTAATCTGATCTAGAAAGAAAAGTACCTCCTTTGGTGCAATTACAGGTTTCCTTTTACCCTTCTTTTGAGAGAGTTTTTCAACTGCACTCTTAACACTTGCCCTGCTCATGTCAATTCCAGGGATACTTGTCGTTATGGGCTCTTCTCCCAGCTCAGCAGCTAACCTCTCGTAAGCTATTTCAGCGGCATCGTATGCATTATTTGTAATCATTAAAGAATCTTTCCAAGAACTGTGAACGAGATGCGAATAGTAGTAGATGATTTTCCATTCGATTATTGCCCAGCCCAAAATTATAAAAGCTTCACCGAGTTCGTCATCATTGGTCATAGGAGTGCCTCCAACCGACTAATCGGATGAGAAAGCTTGGTATCGATTTAAGAAAACCTTACTAAGTCTTTCGCGTGTTTGTTCGCTCGGTAGGAGTATTAGATGAGGGAATTAAACTAGCGTTTAATTCAAAAATAAGCCTCAATGAACATACTAATTGCGGGCAGTTGTTGTGTTATAAGATGCCGCAACCATTAAATTGTTTTTCTTAACTGATTTCTATCTCGAGTATCTCCGAATAGTTCGCTAACAGGAGATAAAAAATGCTTTTAAAATCGATTTCCGTGGTTTTGCTCATCATTAGTTTCTCAGGCGTTTCATTTGGTAAATCGACTCATGTACGAGGCTATACAAAGAAAGATGGAACATACGTTGCTCCTCACGAACGATCTGCTCCCGATGGGAATAGAAACAATAACTGGTCAACTCGAGGGAACATAAACCCTTATACCGGACAGGAAGGAACCAAAGCTCCTTCCTACGGAACTGGTACAAGTACCTATAGTGGTTCATCAGACGCAGAAAAAGAAAAGAAAAGTGATGCTGAGTAAGGCCCTTTGAACTTGATTATAGTCCCATCGAATCTAATCAGAAAAGAGTCGGTGGGTTCTTCCAGCCAGATCATGTCGAGTAGTGTGTCCCCTTTGTCTAGACGGGGCAAAGTGACTTTTGCTTACCCACAATTCAAAATAAATCAACAAATACAGTTAGTTAAATCTCTATTTTTATGACATATTTTTCCCATCCACCACGGATGGGGGATTTGTAAATATG
>CANJJY010000386.1 GCA_947474445.1 Oligoflexaceae bacterium | reverse complement strand
TAAGCGCGATGGGCCGTTACTTTTACAGCGCCTTCGCTCATGCCCATTTGAATTCCAACTTCTCGACCAGTGAATCCTTCCAGCTTTAGCAATTCGACGACTCGTTTCTGCTTGGGTGGTAAAGCTTCTAGAGCTTTGAGCAGCTCCTCGTCCAGTTCCGTATTCGCAGCGGAGCTCCAAAAAGTTTCAGAATATGTATCAAGTGACTCGCTATCTAAAATCTCTATCTCTTTCCGGCGGTTATGCTGCCTCAGATAGTCGATTGATTTGTAGCGGACAATGGCATGAAACCAAGGTAAGAAAGCGCGCGATGCATCAAAAGTATGTCTCGCTTTGTGCACGCCGATAAGAGATTCCTGAACAATATCATTAATATAATTAGCATCTCGAAGGCGCTTTCGCAGGTAGCCCTCCAGATAGCTCGTCAATTCTTTCAAGAGACGGCGGTAGGCGGCCTCGTCTGCAGCTTGAGCGGCCAGCATGAGAATGGCCCACTTAGCCCCACGCTCCCTATAAGGAGATGACTCAGTGGGCATAGGAAACCAGGGACGAAAAGGGGAGATCTTGCTCTCGCTTCAACTCTAAACCCAAGTAAACATCCTCCGAAACAGGCAACTACGAGCAGAGGGAAAGACCGCAATGCGACGTATTGAACTGTCAATTTCAGCTCCAGAAACTCCATTAAGTAAAGCCCTGCCCGGCAAGACAGTCAAGACCTTTGCAAAGCAAGGAACTGCAGAGAGTTGAGAAGAAAAATCACGACCGTGGGTCGAAGCTTGTCATTTTGTCCCCCTCCCCCCCCCCGTGGTTGAGCTGCGAGGCATAGCTGCTTGCCCAGTAGTAGAGAGCCCGCTCTCAGATATTTTTCGTATTGGTAAGCAACTCGTTTCTCTAATAATTTTCGCTCATTCAAAAAAGAGTGTAACCTTTCTTCATGTGCACACGAACCAAACATCGTCAGAATCTTAAGCCGCGTGAGACGGCTGATGAAAGGATTGCTCATGCACTCTCGCTTCTCTCTCGTTTCAACTGGCCTTTTTTTTGCTTTGCTCATCTCCGGAACATACGCTGGGGGAGGGCTCGCTCAGACCAAAGAAGTTGTCAAAGCTCCCGTGGCGGCTGACAGCAAGGAAGAGTTTGTCCTAGACGCTGATCACACCGGTATTGTTTTTGAGATTCCCCATCTAGTTATCAGCAGCGTCGAAGGTCGCTTTAAGAAGTTTACTGGTGGCTTTACCCTGAATGAAAAAGCTCTCAAAGAAAAGAAATCAGATGCTCTGAGCGTCAATGCCAAGATCGAAGTGGCTAGCATCGACACAGGCGTTGCGAAGCGGGATGATCACCTCCGGAGCCCGGACTTTTTTAATGTCAAAAAGTTTCCTTCGATGAGCTTTGTCAGCAAGTCCATCACTTACGGTAGCGGCAACAAATTTCAACTCAATGGCGATCTGACGATTAAAGATCAGACCAAGCCAGTGGTCTTGGATGTGGACTACAAAGGCTCGGTCAGTGCCTATGACAAAAAGCGCGCAGCGTTCAAGGCAACGACTACTTTCAACCGCAAAGATTTCGGACTTGGATGGAATGATCTAGTCGAAGCTGGCCCCGTCGTCGGCGATGAAGTCACGGTGACCCTGACCGTTCAAGGTCTGCGCAAATCTGATTTGTAAACGACTTCCCAGTTCGGGAATTGGTCATTTTAAGGACTTTCACAGCAGGAGAATTTATGTCAGTTCGTGCCCATGTTTTGAAAGCGGCAATGCTTGGTCTCACTCTTGGCAGCGCGATGGCTCCCACGGCAGCGTCAGCTAAAGACGAAGCCAAAGGCGAAGAGAAATGCTATGGCATCAACAAATGCGCCTCTCACGCTAAATGCGGCGTCAGCAAATCCGATGTCGCAGCGACTAAAGCTGACTTTGGCGAAAAGTTTGCTAAAACGAAAACGCATGATTGCGCAGGTACGGGAAGTTGCGCGGCAGCTAAGGGCAATTTGGGCTGGACGATGGTCCCGAAAGGTAGCTGCTTTAAAGATGGTGGTTTCATGATCGAAGGCAACGGCGATGCAAAGAAAGTCAAGAAATCATGAAGAAAGCCGGCTTTTCCGAGCTTTTTGGCTTGGGGCTGAGGCCCCACCATTTTCCAGAGTGGCGAAGCAAGGATCAGCTTCCACTCTTGGAAGTAATGGCAGATAATTTTCTGTTTCAAAAAGGCGGACCCGGTCTCGCGCATCTGCAGAGTCTTCGCGAAAAAACAGACTTCGTCTTGCACGGAGTTGGTTTGAACATAGGCAGCCCCCTGCCTTTGAATCAGGCCTATCTCAAGGCACTTAAGAAATTAAAGGATCGCTTTGGACCGTCGGTCGTGTCGGATCACTGCTGCTTTTCTTCAGTAGCAGGAGGTCATTCCTATGACCTCCTGCCCCTACCTCGCAATGAGTTGCTTCTCCAGCGGCTGAGCGATAAGCTCGATCACATTCAGAATTTTTTGGGATGCCGCTTTACCTTGGAAAATGTATCGTCCTATGTCGAGCCCAAAGATTGCACGATGACGGAAATGGAGTTTTTAAACGAATTAGCCCATCGCAGCGGTTGCGGCGTTCTACTCGACCTTAACAATATATTCGTATCGGCTCATAATCACGGCTTTGATGCGCGCTCAGAAATAGAATGCCTAAGTCCCGGGGTCGTCACCCAGTTTCACGTGGCGGGGCACAGCGAAGTGGACGATTTCTTTTTAGATACCCACGATCAAACCATCAAAGATCCTGTCTGGGACCTTTTAGGATTTGCCTGGCGACGGTTCGGACCTCTGGCCACCATTTTGGAACGCGATGATGAAGCGCCCTTGGATCAGCTGCTGGCGGAGCGCGCCTATGGCCTGACTAAAGCGCAGGAGGCATTGCTTAAGATCAGCGAGAGGGTCGTAGAAAATGCCAAGTAAAACCTATGAAGATGCATTTATAGAAGCCCTGCAGCAGCATGATCCGCGGCTGGAAAATCCCCCTGAACCAAAGGCTTTGCTGGAATTCTTGCAGGAAAAAACGCGGCATCGCTGGCGCGTCTATGCCGATGGCTATGCTCTTCGCATCACCGAGGCCTTATCGGACAATATTTTAGATATGGCGTCTGCCCTCTATGGGAAGGGCTTTCTTAAGCAACTCCTATTTGAGTATATCAGCGCCCAGCCACCGACGGCGTCTGTGATGCCTGATCTTCTGTGCAATTTTGCAGTCTTCCTTGACGATCACGCGAGCCACGCTCAAAGCCCCGATCTGGCTGATTTTGTGAGGCTGGCTTACCAACGCTGGGAGGTCCTCATCGGTGAAGATCCCGAACCCTCTCAAGATTTGCTGAGGGAACATGAGGAAGCGCTGGACCGGGTATTTCTTCAAAAAAATCATGGGTTCATTGAATCAGACTATCCGCTCTTTCATCTTTGGACGGAAGCAGAACGTCGCAGTCAAGATCCTGATCCAGAAAAGGAAAGACTGGTGCCGACAGCAGCCGAAGCTGTGCTGACCTATAAGAGTTCGCCTGTCGCCATCGAAATGCTGCTGATCGTCCCGACGCTCATTCCCTTCATTCGCAATCTTTCACAGGGTAAGAGCTTGAACGGTGCATTAGCGTTACTCGAATTGGACACGAGTGAAGATGAAGCCGCGTTTATTGCCCTTATGGCTAAACTCCGACAGACCTCAGCCTTTGCTGTCATCTCGCTTCGCTAAAATTATTCCAATCCTTTCAGCGCGATTCTCACTCAATGACAATTTATTTGAAGCGGCTCGTAGCTTTGAAGGGCTGCCCGGCGAATTTCGCGGGGAGACCTGGATTTAAACAAAATAGATTAACGGAAGCTCAGATGAAAAGCGGACTCAACTTAAGTCTCCCGCCTGTAACCATCGGCTCTCGCCCTTCGAAGTAGGGGATGGAGGTTCACGAGAATGCTTTTAAGTAAATATGTTTCAGCCCTCTTTTTCAGTTTGACTATCGGCACTCTAAGTTCGGCCCTGGTGGGGAAAGATATGAACTCTTACAAGAAACCAAGTCAGGAAGAAATCAAAACAAAATTGACCGCAGAACAATACAGGGTCACTCAGGAAAATGGCACGGAAGCGCCCTTTCGCAATGCCTACTGGGATAAGCATGAAGACGGCATCTACGTTGATGTCGTAACAGGTGAGCCGCTCTTCAGTTCGCGCGACAAGTTTGACTC
>CANJJY010000385.1 GCA_947474445.1 Oligoflexaceae bacterium | reverse complement strand
CCCCTCACGAATTCACTAAGATTTAACATCCAAAAATTTGTCATTCTGATTCGAGGCCAAACGCGGGGTGATGCTAAGCCTAGCAATTCTCCAAGTTGGCTCACCAAAATATTCAATTTTTACTGCTGAGATAAATTTTTTGAGGGCGCCCGCGAAGTAAAGCGGTCAAGGCAGGAGTGCAAAAAATGCAAGACACCCTCGTCGTCGTCCGACAAGGCAACATAGAAAAACTAACAAAACTTAGCCCCCACTAGGGAGGGCCCACAGAACACCATGTTAGGCGACTTTTCCGCCCCCTCATAAACCCCTCATCCCCCACAGAATGAAGATGCTCATATACCGCCGAAGCAAAATCGATGGCGCTGTGCTCCGACTTGAGTCTATTCAAATAATCTCGCACAAACTTCTGAGATCCTTCGCCTTCACTCGGATCATAACCGACGAGCTCGCCGAGCAAGCTATAGTCATCGAGCAAAGGATCGTCGATCCCACGCGATCGCGTATAGAGCGAGCAAAATCGATAATCCTCAAGCGTATTCAAATCAATCATGCTAGCTCTGAACGGGTTCATCCAAACATAAGCAATCGTATTGATTAGATAGTGCTCGTCTTGGATGACAGGCGAGCGATAACGATCACTAATGGCTTGACTGGTTTTCTGATGAACTTTGTTAATCAGCTTCGCAATCATGGAATTTGTCGTACGCATGAAGTCCGAGAAGTTGACGAGCGAGTCGATGTAAACGAGAAAATGAGCGTGATTGCTCATCAGAACATAATCGAAAATCCTAATATTGTAGCGCTTTTTATAACGAGCGATGATCTTCAGCACTTTCGCTTTAATTTCAGGCGAATCGAAATAGAACTGGCGATCATGACATCGCCAAGTGATGTGATGCAGAGATTTTTCCATAACTATTTCTTGTCGTGCTCGTCCCATACCGAGAGTTTTATGAGCTCAGCTTCAAAAAAGGAAGGGACAAGTTGTTCAAATGACAAAACCAAATTCCTGACATTTCAGGCCCTTAATGTTCACTCATATGTCACTTGAAAAATTTCAACGAAACCTGATAATCCGACATCGGAGACGAACGAATCATTCGTCAGAATTTTTGGATATTGAGAGAAGCAAAGGTTTACCTTAAACCCCCTATTTTGACATAAGTATTCAATATTTTTATGATAAATAGCTTCAAGGAGCCGGGGTCAGCTTAAGGATGCGAAAAGAAAGGCTTTCCAGTCACATTCCACCATTTTGGTCCCCGTGTCCAATAACCACCAATAAGTGAAATCAACACCCTTTTACAATCTCAAGCACCTTAATATATTAGATTAATTAGACTTTAGACACTTCAAAAATCGCTTCACGTCCATCCCTCGAGAAAAATACTTTAGGGTATCTTAAAGATACCTGTTAATATAGCCGATGAGGTTGTTAGGAGAATGCAGTTAAAAGTCGCCGAGGACGCGATCGCATGGTTACTCAGAAGCTGGACAGGAGCTGTTGATTGGGACCAACACAATCTAGCCAAACTCTCAAAGCATGGGTTTTCCAGAGTAGAAGTCGAAGAGGTTCTTTCTCTGGACTTTGCCTTTGCAGGAGAAGTCGTCGGTAATTTTGAAGAACGACGTTTTGTCCTTTTGGGGAAACTCAGCGACGGCCGTCACATGACAATAGCCTGGGCTATGCGAGGCGCAAAGTTACGACCCATTTCTTGCAGGAGATCGCGTGATGCAGAAAAAAGGCAGTTCGAAAGAAGCAAATAACGAACAGCATTTTGACAAAGATTTCGAAGAAACTGATTTGGGCAAACTCGAAAATTCGCCCCATCCAGTTTTGATTAAGGCTTCTGAACGGCGCGGCCGACCGAAGCTGGGCAGAAAATTTAATGTCGTCATGTCTGAAGATCTTATATTTAAGATTCAGGAGGCAGGAAGTAAAAGAGGAGTCGGTTATCAGACGATGGTTCGCTTAATTTGTATGGAAAACATTTCAAAATATCTTGAGGCGAAGGGCGACCACGAGTAAGCGTTGAAGGCTTAAGACTTGAAGCAGAATCAGCTTCAAGCGGAAGGTAATTTCCACAGACATTCTCTACGAAACGACAGAACAAGGTCACGGAGCTTGGACAGCTTTACCATTTACCTTTGCCATCGTCCTTGCCGTATGTTGAGTAGGGATCCTAATGATACGAATCAAGTGCTTTGTTGCATTCAACTTGAGTCAGACTCCGCCTTTCATTCAATCCAATTTACTATGCTCGCAACAACACAAAGTGGAAGTGAGACAAGACCCGCTGCCTTAACTGAACGGTGTTTCATTCTTGATAGCGACCAAGAGTCCGACACGTCCGGCGATTCCCTAAGCAATTGGGAGGCATAGCTGTTCGCAGTGAAGCCTAAAACATTCGTGGTCGTATAAAGTTCGCTCAACTGATCCCATGAGCACCTTTATAAACATCCATTATTGTGGACCTAATTATAATTCTTTCCTTGGATCAAGGTTTGCATACAAACCGTAAGTTTCGCGCATTTTTAGAGAAGCGGCTCAATCCTCTCAGCGATTCAGGGCCCTTTAAAATCAGATCCCGAAGGGGTCTATCGAGGAGATTGGTGATGAAAGCAGTCCACCATGTAAAGAGGATCATATGGGTAGCAACATTGCTGAGTTTTGCATGGTCGTGCGGACAGACTGCAAAACAAAATGGAGATGGTAAAACCGATAAATCGCCCATCAGTGACGCGAGCGCTGCTCCCAGTGATGTTCCGGCCAAAACTGTGGCGGCGAAACCAGATCCCGTCAAGACCGCTGCTCCAGCGGATCCCGCAGCGTCCACTCCAACCGCTCCTCCGTTTAATGTCGCCGCCCTCGTTGGCAAATTGACTTGGAACGCGGATTTCTATAACAACCAAAAGGGCCAGGCTTACACCGGCTTTGACGGGCAGAATGTGTTCATTATTCCTATCGATGTAGAAGTCTACGAAATACTGCCGGCAGGCACCACCTTGACCGACGATCAGTACGACGTTCTCTATGAGAGTCCCGAGTATCTCGCCGCGGCAAAAGCCGAAGTTGCCAAAATCTCCCTGACTACTGATACCGCCTTCTTAACTTCAAAAATGGGCGGTGATTATGAAGTTGGACGCGTCTATGAATTGACGAGCGTAAAAGCGGGCACAACCACCGTCACAGCCAAATATGGTGCTACGACCCTCCCTCCCATCACCGTTACGATCACTCCCTATACGGCGGCTCAGGTGGCAGCCGGAAAGCAACGTTTTACCACAGCCGTAACCGGTGCCACACCCTCACCAGCGTGCGCGGCCTGTCACACGCCTCCCAATGGCGTTGACAATTCACCCTATTTCGAAGCTAATTATCCTGATGCGGGTATTCTTTCTTTCGTCGCCACGGGTGTTAATTCTGATGATGGCTACAAATCAGCGACACCGCACGTGATGACGTTTACCACGCCCGATCAAAAGGCCGGAATAGTCGCCTATCTCCGCAGTATCAATTGAATTGAAGGCCGCCCGGGGGCGTAACGACCAAAGCGAGCGCCCTTACGCTTTACCTCTCCGACATCAAACTTTGCTCACCTGCTATCACAATAAAAGAAAGTCACGGATCTTAAAAAACCAAGCTCAAAAATCCTGAGCTTCACTCCTCAATTTATAGAGTCAAACTTCATCCATCGCACACGAAGACCGAAACACCGAGTAAAAGCCCAAACAATGAGCTTCGATTGCGGTTCATCACAGCATTCATCCTCATCAAAAGAAAACTTTTACAAAACTCATCAAGCGCAGTTCAAAAAACTTGCCATTGACCTGTTACAAAGTAAAGAGGGGTCATAGCCCCCGCGAGATGCTGGTGAAATAATCTGTTTGCGATGCGAGGAACCTCATGGATCATCTAAATGTGAGAACCGGTAGCTATCTCCTGCTCTTTTCGCTGGCCTTCAGCGCCTGTTCAAAAAAACTCGGCAGCGACCTAAAAGATGAACTGATCGAATGCCGAGAGGCCCAGGCAGACGCTGATGCGGGTGCCGTCGTCGGGCGCATGATATCCTACACGATTGGACTCGCTGCGCTCGCCGTTCCTCAGGTAGGCGTGGCGACCGCTATCGTACCAGTCGACATTGGGGGCTTCTTCGCGGGCCTTTTCGGCTCAGGTTGCGACACGGTTGAAGCTAAGCTCACCTGGTTCATTCAAGTGACT
>CANJJY010000384.1 GCA_947474445.1 Oligoflexaceae bacterium | reverse complement strand
GAAGCTCATCCGAGTCGAGCCCCAAAGGTCTTTCTAGACCTGGGCCAACCGCCACACGCTCAGGAGGCCATCGATGATGAATTGGACGGCTATCGCCGTCAGAATAATGCCCATAATCCGGGTCAGAAGATTCAAACCAGTCTGCCCTAGAACCTGAAAGAGATAGGGGGCACTTTTGAGCAAGAAATACGAGAGCACGAAGACCAGAACGATAGCCAGCACAAAAAACACCGTGGCGGTCCACGAGCTGGCCTGCGAGGCCTGTAGGACTACGGTAGAGATGGCGCCAGGGCCTGCCAGTAAAGGCGTAGCAATCGGAAAGATGGAAATATCCTCCCGCGCATAGGACTCATTTTCCTCTTCGACTTTGACCCGCTCACGCTGAGCGTTGAGCTGCTCCACGCCGAGCTTTAAGAGCAGAATCCCACCGGCGATGCGAAAGGCCGGAATTGAAATACCAAAAAGTCGGAAAATCCCCTCACCCGAAAGGGCAAAGATGATGAGGGTTCCGCAGGCGACGATCATCGCCTTCTTGACGACGTGCGCGCGTTCCGCCTCGCTATAGCGATTAGTGAGACTCAAAAAAATGGGTATCGCCGCAAAGGGGTCGATAATCGCAAAGAGAGCCGAAAAAGCTGAAAAAAAGGGCAAAACCGAGTTGGTCCATATCACCGTCGACGATCCCCCCGGCGTTTTTATTCCATCAGCATAGCAGCGTTGGCGGTCGCATGGGAAGTCGATTGCGGGTCTTCGCAGCCTCTTTGCGTCGGCCGCGTGAGCGTAATCTGCGCGGCGGTGAGCAGGCCATGATCGAAGGCCGCTTCTGCATAGGAGAGGTAATAGCGCCAGCTGCGAATGAAGGTTTCGTCAAAACCCAAGGCCCGAACTTCGGCCAGGTGCGACTCAAAACGCTGGCGCCAGGCGGCAAGCGTCTGGACATAGGACAGGCCAATGTCGTCCAATCGCCTGATGCAAAACGAGGACTTCTCGTTCATAGCGTTGACGACCTGACTCAAGGAAGGAGTCGAAGCTCCGGGGCTGATATATTTACGGATCCATTCGGCGCCGGCGTGGACCTCGCTGCGGAAGCGTTCGGGACTCAGTAGAAGCTGATGCACGATAATTCCCTGGGGTTTCAGAAGGCTGTCGCAATGCGCAAAGAACTGCGTGAGCTCGCTCGATTCCAGCGCATCGATCAGTTCAACCGAGACGATGCGATCAAAGCTGCCGCTGAGAGAGCGGTAATCGAGCAGCTGCGGGAAAACCCGCGATTCAAGTCCCAATTCTTTGACGCGCCGGACCAGGAATTGATGCTGTTCTTCGGAGATGCTGAGCGCCGTCACGCGACAGGGAAAACAGAGGGCAAGGTAGAGACTGAAGCTGCCCCAACCCGCGCCGAGTTCGAGGACGTGATCGCCTGGTCTGATCTGAAGCTCCTGGGCGATGCGTCTTTGCTTTCTGAGTTGCGCCTGCTCCAAAGAATCGCCGGGTTCAAACAGAGCCCCGGAGTTGGTCAAGGAAGGGTCGAGCATCAGCGAGAAAAAGGGGCGTTCAAGTTCGTAATGTCCGGCTAGAGCTTCGCCAAATCCGTGCGGTCGCGCCTTGTTGATCAGACTCTGGATGCGTTCGACACCCTGGAGAAATTGAAAGAGGGGATCATCGCCAAAATCGACGGTCGAAAGACCGTCGAGCTGATCCATATTGAGAAGAAACCAACGAATCAGATCGACGAGTTGAGGCGAGTCCCAATCGCCATCCACGTAGGATTCCCCAAACCCTAACTCACCGTGACGCATAAAACGCATGAAAAAGCGTTCGTTCTGTATCTCCATGTTCGCTTTGATTTTTTGGCCAAAACCAAACGAGTATTGGGAGTGTTCGCCGCGGATGCGCATGCTGAGGTGACCGCGTGACATCGTTTGGAATTTGCTGAGGACTGCACTTTTATAGAGATTCGATTGGTAATTTTCTAGACGTTTCAAGGTTCGGGGAATCAGTTGTTCCATGGTAACCTCCCGAACGATAGGATATTCCTTACCGTTTCATCATATTTTCATCTGCTTTGCTTAAAGTAAAGCTAGGCCTTAAGTTTTCAGAAAAAAAACCGAAAAGGTCAATGAGGAGTAAAAAAACATGGACATCGCGACCCTACTAGCCGGTCTCGCCCTTATCGGTGGGATGGTTTTGATCGATAAAGCCTCTGAAAGTAAGCTCATCCTCCAACCTGTTCGGGCCAGGGGGCAGAGAAAAGGTAAAAAGTGAATCGTGATCCTGTGCCGTGCAGCACAGGGGACCTCTTCCCCGGCGGTTAATTACCCACTCTTGTTTGACTTTTTTTCATCCTTGCCTGTCAGCCACCGTTATCTGCCAATCTGGACAAGCCTCTTTCTCGTTTTCATGGAAATTATTAGAGCAATGACTGTCGCTACTTAAGCTTTCATTTCGGAGCCTAAGGAGCCATTCCCTCTGTTCCGCTCAGTATCTTCAAAAATCGACCGAAGAAAACGCCGTCATGGGAGTTTCCACTTATGGAATCCACAAAGGAGTGTGTGCATGCGTTTTCACCTAGCGTTCAGCTTGCTGGCGGCTATCTCGGCCTGCAGCAAATCGAGCGAGACTGCTGTAACAACGACGGTCACCGAGCAAGTTGCCGAGGCTTCGGCCGCACTGGCCCTGGCCTATCCTGGTTCGCTCTCGATCGCGGTTTTCCCGACCGATACGACGACCAAGTTGCGATTGGAAGACGCTCCTCCTCCCGGAGATGAGCCACCTGAAAGTCTGAAAGCTAAAGAAGCGGAAGCGGCTTCCTATCTCAACGGAACGGCTGAGAACTGCTTGCCTCCCTCGCTGCTGCGTCCAGCAAAAAAGCTCGAAGAGACTTGCTACGAGTTCGATCAGGATATGATTTACGGAACGAAGGATTCACATGTCAATGGGACAAAAAATGGCAAATCCAAAGTGACCGACAGCACCGAAGCGTGTCTCGTCTCCTTTGCGCGTGCCCAAGTGAAGGCGATCGAACAAATCATCGATCAGGGTCTGGGTCTCCAGCAGGCTATGATCTGTCAGGCTGCTAAGGATGGTGTCGATGCCGCGGCTGCAAGTTCGACCGAAGGCGTTGACCTAGCCAAAAATCTGACCGAAGCCGGCGATACGTCGACCGACTCGCGCCGTCCGAAGATCACCGTATCTGAAGCCAAGATGAGCAAAGATGAAGCGGGCGTCTATCGCGTTTCGATCAAGGTCTCTATCGCCAAAGATGGTGTGACCAACACCCAAACCTATGTGCTCGCCCATGTGCCTGACTCCGAAGATAACTCGACCTATCACGGCGTGATGTCGATCACCCGTCAAGAGCCGCCTAATCCAGGCAACCCTGTCACGGGCAAACGATACATCAGCGTTTCGTATACGCGCAGCGCCGACGGTGGCGTCAACAAGCTGAAGACTGAATTGCGGTCGGCACGCCTCGCGACAGCCCTCGATGCTAAGGCCTTCAATGATGACGGAACGTTCGACTACAACGCAGGAGCGGACGCAAACGGTAGCTACACCGGTATCGCCGATCCGAAAAACGCGATTGGCAACATCATTCAGATCGGCTTTGATCTGAATACGGACGACAATTCCGGTACCTTTGAATACTGGCAAAACCCAGGCAGCAACTACGGAGAAGCAGCGCGCGGCATGATCTTTAAGATCGAAAAGAATGCGACGACCGGCGTTCTCGAAGGTTGCGCCATGAGCGGAGCGGCTCTGGGTACGACGCTGGGCAACGACAGCTGGATGAGCATCCGGAAGTCCCTCAAGACGGGAACGGCGCTCGCCGTGACGGGATCCTATCACCCCTTCTTTACAACCCAAGACGGTGGAACCTGCACGGGTACAGCGCCCGAGACTTGCACCAAGACGGTAACGGTACCGAGTACCTTCAGCGCCAGCTGGGAAGTTCCCGCCTTCAGTGTCGCGGCCAACGTCACGGCTGCCGCCACATGGGCCAAGACTTCCATCACTCCTTTTGTCGTTCGTCAGTGCGTAAAGCAGAGCACGGCGGGAGCTTACGAGATCGATACGAGCACCATCACCGATACAGCGGGCTATATGCTCTTCAATCCAACCAATTCTACCGACCTGGTGATTGCAAGACCTGATCGTCCCAAAGGCCCACCGCCGCCTCCCGTTGCTGTGAAGTAATCAAAACTAGGGATACTTCGGTATCCCTTTT
>CANJJY010000383.1 GCA_947474445.1 Oligoflexaceae bacterium | reverse complement strand
CATGGGCCTCCCCTAGCCCATCGAGGTGAGTTGATATCGTTCTCCAGGGTGCCTGTATGTGTTGACACTGGTATGGCAAATTGGGTAGATCCATCTCATCATGAACCTACTCGGAGATTGCCCATGCTTATCAAAAATACCTCGATCTTCTTAGCCCTCAGTCTCTTTTCTTTGACTGCCTTTGCGGACGGCGCTGATGCCATCCGTGGGAGTCAGGCCAACGGTCAGGGTGTTTACGATACTCCCAACGGTACTAAGACCAGCCACACTCTGTTGATCGATGCCAACGGTCGCACGGGTCGCTACTGCGTGACGGGTACCAACGATTGCGGTTTTCTCCACGATATCGAATACAACCAAGATGATACCGACATGAGGGGCCAGTGGTTCTTCAACGGCTCGCGCGGCACTTTTGTTTGGAACTTCGACAGCGATAAAACCTTCAGTGGTAACTTCCGCATGCACCGCCGCGGCGAAGGCGTTAAGTATATTCCCTTCGACGGACAATGGGACGGAACGTTCAACTGATCTTCAGTTTTACTGAGGTTCTTCGCGTCGAGACCCCGCGGCGAGCGGGGCTTGATTCTCTCGACTCTTGACGATGGTGCTTCATGCAAAATTTCCTGATCCTTCTCTGTGCTCTGAGCCTGCTCGCCTGCGAACGGTTGACCAACCGTTTGGATCAGGTCGCGCTCGATTGCGGAGACGATGCCAGGACGTTTGGAGGCTCTCGTTTTATTCTGCCTGAATCTGAGTCTACGCTCGATCCAGCCGGCTGGCAGGCCGTCGCTTCCACAGGAGCAGGCTACAAGGCTTTAACGCGCACCTCGCGCGGCTGTCTCGTCATCAACGATCCGAGCACGCAGTTGGTTTATCTGCGCCACGACAGTGGCCAAGTGGGAGCCAGTCTCGAAGCTGCCACGATCGAAGGGGACGAACTCAAAAAAGTGCGGACCTCGACCAGTCCCGAGAGATTGCAGAGCCAAGTGTTAAATCTATCCTGCGGCCCGGAACCCAGTCGCGATTTTGGAGTGGGCTTTGGTTTGACCCAATCGCCTGCCCCTCAGCTCCATCACTATCGCATCCAATTCCAGGTTCTGCAGAAAGACAGCGCACTGGTTCTCACCGAGGGTACGATCGAAGCACCCGGTGCCGCGCTGGCCTTGCCTCGCGTGTTAGCCGATGGATCCTATACGATCCGCTACCAATTATCCGATGTCTTTGAAGACCTGTTCGCTGGCATCGCTCCTAAAACACTCAGCTGTCCGCTGGAAATTGATACGACGCCGCCGACGATGAAAGGCTTTAAGGAAACGCTCACATCCGAAGTTTTCAAAGGTCAAAACTATTTTGAAGTGGTTCCCGGCCAGGCTCTCAATCTAAGTGTCGGCGGTGAGAAAAACCCGGCAGACATTTATATCTGCACGGCGGTCCCCGGATCGGATGCCTGCCAAAACACTGAAGATTTTATCCGCCTGACGCCGCCTTTTTTAGCTCCGGAAGATGGTCAGGTCCAGCTGAAGGCCTTTGCGGCTGACGCTGCTGGCAACCAATCGCCTATCGTCACCTTACCCACGCTCGCCATCGTCCATCGTCCCGTGATGGAGTCGGTGCGCACTCATTTGAAGAACGCGGGGCTCGAGGCCGAACGCGGCAATCCCATCGACGCTGATCTGAGTTGGCTCAGGGCTTATCAAACCTACAGCAGCCTCAAACTCGATCTGGAACGCGAGCCTTTGGCGGGTCCTCTCGGCTTAACTTATTCCGACATCACCCGCAGCCAGCGTCTACGCGCAGTCTTTAAAGATCATTCTTTGCTCATCAAGAAAATGGCTTGGATCGAAGGCCGCTCGCCTACCGAAGACAGCTATGCATCGCTCGATGGCAAAGGTGAACTCTTTGTCCGCTCGATCAAAGGAACTTTGACGGCCCAAGAATCAGGAGTGGCCGATATCGTTGCCCATCCGCGGTTCGGGCTGATCATTCTCTATCGCAACGGGACCTACCAACTCGGTCTGGGCCAGGATCGCGTGAAGTTGCCCGACGCTATCGTCAGCTCGCCATTTGCCTTCACACTCAGTTTGAGCCCCGATGCGAAAGAGATGCTCGTGGCAGGGCCGAGTGAAGCCGCCCTTTTTTCGATCGATAGGTCTTTGCAACTTCTCTGGCGCCAATCGATTGATTTGACAGTCACAGGCGCGCCGCCTGCTAGCCAGGAGCGCAGCGATCGGACCGTCACCAGCATCGGTCCTGAACTCGTTGTCATCGCCGGCAACCGAGCCATGGCGAGTTTGAATCGCAGGAGTGGACAGTTCATCGCGCGGCAGCAGTGGGACGATCGCTGCAATCTCTCTCTTCTCGTCCCTGCTGCGGCATACGGATGGTTTGTTTCTCTGCAGACCGACCCTCAAGCTCGAGGCGATGAGAAATTTCACTGCAACCTCTTCAACTGGGATGGCACCAAAGACTGGCAAGAAATACTTCCTGAGGCCGTCCATCGACCAGACGACATCGTCAACGAACCGGGAGATTTTCGTTTTGAAGAGATCCACACGATGGTCTACGCTCCCGAGCGAGAGTGGTTGATTTTTGGCAGGAAAGATCTCGATGCCCGCTTTGCGATCCTCGATCTCAAGGCGCAGCGCATCTATTTTGTTAATCCTGACAAGGGATCCAGTCTCAGTGAAAGTAGCCTCTCGGCGATGGCGCTGAGTCCTGACGGCCATCTCTTAGCTGTGAGTCAATCCGTCGAGAACCAGACGCGGCTGTTCGATCTGAAGCGCATCGATTCTCTCGATGGCTACTTCTTCCGTGATGCGGTCATCGCCAGCTTTTCCGAAGACAAACCCACCAGCACGACCGCCAGTGAACCTGACATCATCTCCCTTTTGATCGCTCCGCGGCAGGGCTGGCTCCTCAGCGCCGATCGTCAGCTGGAATTGCGAATTCATGCCTACGCGAACAAACTCCAGACCGCCTATCCTACGACCGTCGCCATGGATTTTAATTCCTTGGCGCGCAGTACCTTTGTCATCCAACAAGCCGATCGCATCGAACAGCGCAACCGTTTCGGTGATCTGACAGCCTATTCGCTCCCTCCCTTCTCACCCGTCGCGCTCTTCAGCACGCCGAGCGCAGAGGTCTTTGCCTTCGATGCAGACGGCCAACTGTGGCAAGCGGATCCGGCTGGGGCAGCCTGGCAAGCACGCTTTCAATCGGATCTTCTGCTGTCTTCCACCAAGCTCTTGAACGAACCGAACGTCCTGGTGAGTCCGAGTGGTCAAAAGTTGGCCGTGATCGGTCAAAGCGAAGGAAAGTGGCGGGTAAAAATCTATACGCGCGAGGGACAAGAGAATTGGTCCGAGACAGCTCTGATCAAACTTGAGGATACAGCCAACGGCGAAAGCGGCGACTCCAAACTAAAGCGCATCGCCTGGAGTCCGCTGGAGACACACCTCAGCCTCGTCACGCAAAGGCCTAAGCCAGTGGGTGAAGGGAGAGGAAGCCTCCTGTCGAGTTCACTCTGGACCGTGACAGGGCAAAAGGTCGTCACCACACCTTTGGGATCGAACGAAGGCATGCCGCGTTTTTATGCGCCTTTTTCCAGCGATGGAAAATTCTGGCTGAGCTATAGCAAAAACGTCTGGCAGATCTACGACCTGGAACGCGGCGCCTTCGAGAGCGAAGCGGTCGGCCTCGGGGGTGAAACCTTTGCCTTCGCCAGCTTTGCCGGTTCTCGCAGCGATCGCCTCTGGCTCGGAGTCGTATCGAGTGGCAGCTCGCAGACTCTGCTCGAGATCGATCACACGGGCAACCAAGAGCAAGTTCTCGGTACGGCACCCGAAGTGCGCCTCGCCTTTGAACGCGACGGCAACCCTTGGGTTTACGATGCGAGCGGCAATCTCTATGCAAAAAAATTGGGGAGTGCAGGCTTCGAGCTCGTCGTATCCGCCGAACAGGGGAACAACGAAATCGCTCTCGGCATCAATCAAAAAGAAGGTTTTATGCTGGTCCATCCGGGCGGCAATGAATCTTTGGTCAGCGTCGTCTATCTCACGGAAGATCAGCGCTTGTTTCAGGCGATGTGCACATGGATCGAACCGCTGCTGGTAGCCGGTTCATCGCTGGAGATCGAGGAAGCTCGCAGCAGCTGCCGAACCGTTTTGCCTCAACTGCCTCGCTAAGGTCTCAACGGCCGGATGAGACGAGTTGGGGGCGGATCGTGACT
>CANJJY010000382.1 GCA_947474445.1 Oligoflexaceae bacterium | reverse complement strand
CTTAGGAAAAAATTCGAATGTGAATGACAAACAAACTCGACCACTGCCGCGCGCGGATCAGGATCGCGGCGTATCCATTTATTCTGCCGACACATTCTCTTAATCCATCAATATTCCGCATACCAAGAATTCCCGAGGAAGGACTTTCGAGGCAATGAATTCGCTGGGAACAAGTTCCCAGCGGACTTACCTGAAGAACTTAGTTAGTTAAGACCTGTCCGTATCACAAGTCGTAATGACCTTTTCCGAACCGTTGTAGTCAAAGCTGAATTGGTCGCACTCGACGCTCTTAAGCTCCCAGCGGGTAGTAGGATGAACTCCCGCATTGCTCTTAGCTGGTACTCGAGAGCGCTCCAGGACCTTAATAAGTAAAGCGGCGGCATCGCCCGAAGCCTGTGTTTGCTTATCGCCAGTCTGAAGAATACAATTTTTGAAGCTCTTCATTGAGAAGCTGTCCGAATTGATCAGCTCGATCTGGCTTTCTGAGCACTTAATGCTATCGATATTCCAGCTCTTAGAAGACTTAATTTCTGGCCGAGAATCTGGAACTACATCGCCTTCAATGCCGACATCTTTGAGAATGTTAACTAGGACGGCAGAATCTGCTTCGCTGACGATGATCATAGTATCTGGGGCAGGAGGTACTGTTAAAGTATCCGAGGAAACGTGGCTGGATCGTTCACACGCAAAAAGGGAAACAAGGGCGAGACAGACGAGGGTGGTTTTCATAAAGCAATTCCTTTTAAAGTGAGTTCACCGAGGACTTCCCCGTTATATGCGTCAACAAATCCAAAGTCTAGTTTAATGCGGGCCCTTGCGTAGATTCGATTTTTGGAAAAGCAACTTTCGAGTGCACGAAGTTAATAGAGTCATTAACAACGAAATGTGCGTACGAACAGAAGGGAATGAGGTTTGAAAGCGAACGCGTTCTTTTCCAGAGAGTTACCACCAAAAAATGTTGGAAAAGAATTTTTGCATTCCAGTCTTTAGCAACGACTTAAGAAGTGCTCTTTCTAACAACTATATTTTTATAAACTACTCAAAAAGTTCATCGTGAACCTTCAAATTCTTCGTCACGAACAGAGCAATTGAGCTCGCTTTTTCCGAGCTTGCAATTCCTTGAACGTTATATCATACAAGCGTTTCAGCGAATCTAGTTTACCAACTTCTCAGGAGTTCCTATGAAAAGTGCAGTGCTCATGTTTGCAATTTTAACGTTTGCTTCAAATTCATTCGCAGTGACCATCTTCGACAGCGCCAAGTGTCGCAATGAAAAATTCAAGCCTGTTACCAAGGTTGTCGGACACACCCTTTGCGTAAAAGGCAAGGCCAGCGATATCAAAAAGAAAAAGCACAAACACCTCGGCATACAGGGCAAGCCTCAGTATCAGTCTCTTTGGTGTCTCAAGAATGACTTTCAGGGACTGGCTTGCGGAAAATACCGTCCTGATTCTGATAACGGACAGACTAAGCAAGCAGACGGGGAAGTAAACGGACAGTGGATTGACAACAAGTGGTACCCACTCTGCAGCACTTCTGTTGAAGTCGACGCTGAAGGTTGGGGTTGGGAAAACGACCAGAGTTGCAAAGCGATTCTCTAATTGATTGCGGATAGAGAGGGGATGTGTCGTGATCATCGCAAGTGATCGCGGTGTATCCCCTCTTTTTTTTGAGTCGCCTCTTACACGGGATTTCTGTGTTTCAAGACTCGAAATCAACTTCATTTAAACTTTTGTCTCAAACTTGGCTTTGCTTTGGCCCAAATTCAGTTGACACTGTTGTTTTTGCCAATCAGTTCCCTGGGACTCATCATTTGAAGTGCTGAAAGGGGAACCTGTTGCTGAAAGCTGGCCCTCTCCGACCTTATTGCGCAAAATTCAATTCGTGCCAATGACGAGAGAGCCGCTAATCGTCTGATTGGGTTTGAAGGGGTGCATTTCTCCGCGAATGCCACTCCCCCAGCAAACAAAGCGGGAATCGCTAAGAGTTGCACAGCTTTTGCCACTCGAGGCTGCATAAAGGGTTTCGATACCGTTCAAACCAAGGATGTCGATGGGCACAGTCGATGTCGTCGTGTTCCCCGCTGCCAATAGGTAGTCGTTCCCCCCGCCCCAACACTGACCTTTACCATCAGCGAGGACCACACAGGTCACTGTCTCGCTGCTTCCTCCCGAGATGGAAACGGCATTGGCTGAGCCTGTGACTGTCACGGGGACTAGGCTATCCGTGAAAGTTCCGTTGCCAAGCTGACCCCAATTGTTTTGCCCCCAACACTTGGTGCTGCCATCGTCTAAGAGAGCGCAGGAGTGAGTCGAACCGAGCGCCAAGCCTACCGCGTTGCTCATTCCGACAACGCTCACCGGTGTCGAGCGGTTACTCGTTGTCCCATCGCCGAGTTAGTTCCCTAGCTCCTCAAAACGATGGACATAATTCGGCTACATTTCGCTGCAATCGAGGGGCTTAGCTTTAAGTTTTTGGGCTCCATTTCAGAAAAAAAGCAACCGGAAAAGGAAAGGAAGGCTACTGCCCTTTTTCAGTGGCTGTAGTTGCGGCTTCAATTAGAAGTATCAACTCTGCAAACGATAACGGTAGGCGAGCAAGAGGAGCGGCGAAGCCAACACCAACCAAGCAACTTTTCGATCTGGCAGGTCTCCGCTAAGCGCTCCCAGCGTGCCGCATTGCTTCCCAATGATTCTTCTCACTCGCTGATCCCCATAGGCAGGATCTCCATAGAGATAGGTGATACCTGCTTTATCATCTGCACTAAGCTTGGCTGATCCGGGTGTACGCGAATACCCCATGAGCGATTTGTAGTTGTCGTGGGCATGCCCCAAACCAATACAATGTCCAAGTTCATGGGTGAGGGCATAGAGCAGAAACTCGATTGTGACTTTCTTGGTACCAACGGTGATGTCACAGTCAGCAATCTCTGAGTGCCGTTCATCTGGCCTTTCGATTGAAGGGGTCGCGAAAGCCGCTGAGTTAAGATTCTGAGTTGCGGCAACGACAATGAAGTTATTGTGATCCTCTTTGCTTGGCTCCGGAGTCTCCGTATCAGTACTTAGATTGAGTCTAAGATATGAACCCCGAACGTTGCTCCAAGTTGCCATTGCCTCGGTAATTAGGGCTTCCATAACTTGCTCGTCAGACTGGTCTGCAAACACGCCAGCACGAAAGGAGTCCTTCTCATCCAGTGGTGGGACTCTTCCATCCCAAATAAAAGTGACCGTCGGGTTCTCGGGCGTAGCAGGAAGCTTCGCTGGTGGGTTTGCTACAAAAGTAAATCCTGTGCTAAACATTCCAACGCAGGCGAAGGCCAGCAAATGCATTGCAAACTGAGCAGCGCATCTCATTTTCTCCATGGCTCAATACTCCCAAATAACACCAAAGCGCATTGCGGATGGAGCTAAATACCGATTCTTGGAATATCCTAGCCCCTGGGTATAGCTCGCTGTAAAGTGCCATCCCGCTGTCCCCCCACCCGACTCGTAACCAAAAGATGAGTAAGGACCGATCCCACTGCCATTGCCATCGACAATCAGTCCACCACCTACTGAGAGATACAGGCCCTCAACCCTATAGCGATACCCAAGCACAAGTCCTGGGCAAAGACTCAATGTTCCTTCGATACCGCGCTCTGTGACCCAAGTAAATCCCCACTGAAACGGGTCAGTGGGAGGCATCGCCTGCGGAAAGGCTCCCCCTGTGCCGAGCTGTTCGGGTCCTATGCTCGCTGTAAATGAACCTGCTTCCGCTGTTTGGCTCGATGTTATAAACCCAATTAATGCAGCAAGCAGAGATCTCTGCATCATAGGCTTACCCCCAGCATGAGGGATATAGATTGCTTACGGGCGCTGGTAAGAAAGATGATAAAGGGGCTACCAGTGAGAAATATGTGCGAGTCCCAGTTGAAGGATGCCTCGAAAGCACCTACTCGTGCTCGCAAGCCCAATCCGAGAACAGCCCCGAGGTTGTAGTCGGACTCACTTTCAACTGGGGGTGGATTGGCTTGATTGCGGGATTCGGTGTTCGCATAGAGACTGGTATGACGCTCTGAGGCTACAACACCATAGTGCGCAAGGAGGTAGGGCACGCCTCGAATCGGAGCCTCTCCCATCATAGTAATGAATAGATTTCGCTCTGAAACTGGACCAAAATCTTGGCCCCAGTAGTAGAGCTGAGAATAGAGACCTTCCGTCCATCCAATCCGAACCGATGCTGCAGGCTCGGCCCGGTCATCCATGGAATCTACCGCCG
>CANJJY010000381.1 GCA_947474445.1 Oligoflexaceae bacterium | reverse complement strand
TGATGCTGCTGTCGATGAGCAAGATCGATAAAGGCTCTTATGAAGCTATCCGCAGCGGATTCACCGGCTCGACCAAAGGAACCTTGGTCGAACTCGCGCAGGATCTCAGCAAAATGGTCAATGGTGACCCGGGTGTCCCTGGAGTAAAAGTTCATCTGGCTCAAGATGGAGTGCGGCTTGATCTCGATACGGGAGCTTTGTTTGATACGGGAAGCGCTCGCTTGAAGCCGAACGCCTTAGACCCGCTTATGCCCTTGCTGGAGAAAATCAAGGGCACCAGCTACGCGATCGAAGTGGAAGGGCATACCGATGATGTTCCCCTTCATAGATTCTATACCGTCGACTCGGAACGAGATTTAGAAACCAACTGGTCTCTGAGTGGACGTCGCTCGAGCAGCGTCATCCATAAACTTTTGGATCTTGGTTTTGCCGAAGGCAGGCTGCGTCTGGTCGGCTATGCCAGTACACGGCCCCTGACCGTCACTGAGGGCAAGGAAGGTCAGGCTCTAGATGCGGCACGATCGGATAACCGTCGGGTCTCGCTGCTCGTTCGATAGTCAGGTAGGCACAGCGGAGTATAGGTGATGGCTCAGTTCCTTGCACGATCAACGGTGGAAACCGGCATTGCTCTCAAGCATAGCCGAGATTTTCGCTTTATCCTGAAAAGAAGCAAGACGCCCGAAGGTTTTGAGAACTATTCCCTCGAGAATACCGTGCGCGGTGAGCGTTTGATCATACCCCGAGAACTTTTCGATCGTTTTCGATCAGCTTTCCGTTCAATCGAAGAGCAAGTGAAGGCGGCTCCCGACGAGAAGAGCTCGATCGATCGCCGGATCTACTTCAAAGATCTCGACTCCTATTCGATTCGTGCGGTCACCGGTGATCCGACGCGCCTTGTCGTTCAAGACCTCTTGAAGCAGGTAGGCGGGACGGGCATGCTGCATATCCCTTTCGATATTCTCCCGGCTATGGTCAATCTTTTCTATCATCACCGCCTGCATCACACCAATGATGTCTTTGATCGCATCGTCCGCTATCACAAGCTGTTCCACTTTTCATTTACTGAAGGCAGTGAAAGTATCACGAGTGGGCTGACGCTGCGGAAAGATGTGCTCTCGCAGATCGACGAATACGTGCCGGTTGTCGGTTCACGCGTGGCCGAGCGAAAGATTTCCATCGATGATATCGACACCAAGATCGACGGCCAATCGCTGCGCAAAGGTGAGGGAAAAAAGGAAGCGGGCAGCAAATTCAAGCCTCGCCTCGGGCAAAAGGATGGTCAGCAGCTCTATCAGGTTGATTACGGCGCGCTTTTTCAGAGTCGACAGTTCGAACATAGCGATAAATTACCCAAAGGTGCAGATGATCAGACCAAGCGCGGAAAAAATGCGACGTCCAAAACCTTTCCACTGCCTCTCATGGCGGGCGATATCAAGAGTCTCATCAAACTTCCTTTTCGATGTGAACTCAGCAAAGAAGAAGCGACGAGCCTTAGAGAAAATTTTCTCCAGGATAGGGATTGTGAATTCTATCTGGGCTTTGAAATCATTGATGCTGTTTTTCGAACCAGTGGCAAATTAAAGAGCTACCGTTTTCCGCTCTATTATATGAAAGTGAATATTGAGGAATCCGGACGCTTTGTCATCGTCAATCCCAGCAAGGATCCAGATATATTCCTCAATCACCTGGCCTTGGCTATGTTGGTCGAAACCTTTGCCAGTACCAAAGGTGGGCTCGGCGACCCAGTCGAGCTTTTTTTCCAAACCCTCAGTTCGCAAAAGATAGAAGTGCAGGGGCGCCTCTCCGAGCTGAGGCTGCATCGCATGCTCCCCGTTTCCGAGGAAGTCTTCGATCGCACCCGCGACATTCTCTTGGGACGTCCTGGGGAAAATGGCAAAGGCGGAATTCTCGGGCATCTAGAGCTCATCGGGATTGAGGCGGATCTCGAATCGGTTTCTCTCTACAAGACCTCGACCCTCGCTTCACCCTTGACCAGTTCACTTGAGCAGGACATGGATCGGATTCAGGCCGTCGCCCACGATTATCCTGATCGCTTTTATCATTCGCTGCTCGGTCAGTTTTTGACCCCTGAGGTCAAGGTCAAAAGTCAGAAAGTCGAGCGTTTCTGTGAGCGTCCTATGTGTCATGGTGCTCTTCCCAAATCGACCCAAAGGCTCCTCGATAAGCTCAATAGCAACGATCTCGTCCTGCTCGAAGGTCCTCCCGGTACGGGGAAGACCTATACCATCATGAATCTTTTCATTCATTGCCTCAGTACGGGCAAAAGACTTTTGATCGTCAGCGACCAAAAAGCCGCTATTCACGCTCTAACAGAAAAAATCGAAGAATATCTGGTCGGCCGCGACTTTCAGTCGCCCGCGGCCAAGGCTCGTCTGGCTCTCTGGCGTCAGGCCATCAAAATTGTCGACCAGATTCCTGTGGCTCAGCCTTCTCTCAACCAATGGATGAATCAACTGAATCAAAGTCTCGGACTTGACCTCAGCTGGGATCCTGGGATTGCACCGGATGCTGCTGCTTTGACGGCCGCTATTCGGTCTGTTGACGATGGCATGCAGCAGTTGAACCAGCGCATTCAAGCCATCATGGATCAAAAGTTAAGTGATCAAGGTCATGTGGCCCCTAAATATGCCCATCCCACTACGCAGGAAGACATCAAAGATCTGATAGCCTTCCTCGATTTTATCGGTGCCGGTCAGCATTCGAAGCGCGTCCACACGCCGGCCTATCGGAGTCAAAGTCAGCTGCTACGGGACTTCATTCGGACCCGTCGTGCGCTCACCCACAATAAACTTCTAGTGGCTTATTCTGAGTTCACACTGGCATCTGACACGGGAGCCCCTCGTCTAGATCGTATCAATCAACATCTCAAACTCGTCGAGCGCCTTCTGCGGGCAAAGCCGCGACGACGGAGTGAACTCGATCAGATCGTAGGAATAGGCGAGGAAAATGGCCTCATAGCCTGCATTTACGACCAATGGCAGGCCGCTTTTCCCCGCAAAAGTCATCCCATCATCAAGTTTTTTAGGGAGATGTGGAGTTACGTCAGGCATTCCAGTCGTCCTCTCTGGCGCCTGCTTCACAGTCTGCTGTCCCATCAAAAAGAATTAATCAAGACCCTCGCTTCGATCGAAGATTCATCGCGACTCACGCGTCAGCTGCAGGAGATCCATGAGGCGATGCATCCAGCGCATAAAGGGGGTACTCCTCTGGCGCTTGAGGCGGCTCTCTATACTCAGAATGCAGAAAAAAAGTCTATGAACTCCTTGCATACCATGCTTCTGCGGCTGCGGGATTTGCAGAGTAAACGCGATGGTTTGATCAAAGAGCAGGTCCTGCAGAAGATGGCCGTCATCGCCCAGCATAGCTATCAAAACGATTCGAAGAAAGGCACCAACGCGCTGACGACGATTGCCAACCTGATTGAAGCGCTTAAAGAGTGTTCGTCTATCGATCACGGCATGGGCGTTTCATTGCTACGGGATTTGCAGGAGAATCTCTATCGAGCCTTCCCGATCTGGATCTGTCGCAAGCAGGCCGTGTCTTTTCTTTTTCCCTCGAAAGAACAGCTGTTTGATCTCGTCATCATCGACGAGGCAGGGCAGTGTCGCGTGGATGATGCGATCCCCTTGCTCTATCGTGCCAAGCGCTTGATGGTCGTCGGCGATGAAAAGCAAACAGTTTTGAACAAGAACTCGGTCGTCGATGACTATCTGTTTCGAGAATTCAATCTGGAAGATCATCTCCGGCAGACCCAGGCCCGTGGAATGAAGGGTGGTGGTTCGCACATTTTCGGTCTGGTCAAATCGATCAAACAGGCCGAAGTCATGCTGGACGAGCACTTTCGCTGTCCCCCCGACATCATTCGCTATTCGAATGAATACGTATACGGTTCAAACCTTAAAGTCATGCAGTGGCAGCATTCAGGGATGCCGCCCGCTGTCGTCGTCGACTACAGTGAGAAAGGGAGCAAGGCCCAAGAAAAAGCCAGCAGCGGCAAATATAAAGACATCGAAACGGACCTCATCGATCATTACCTCGAGTTCGTGGCACGGACCATCAAGAAGATTGAAAAGGAAACGGGACACGCCGTAAACATGGAGACGGATGTCGCTCTTTGCTATTTTCTCTTGAAAAACGAACCGTATATTAAAGACAAAAAGGCTGAATTTTTACAAAGGTTGGGCCGCGGCCAGGATGTTCTCGACGGCGCCGGGGCTGCTTTGCAAGGCAAGGAACGCG